>CAMZMA010000065.1 GCA_947311815.1 uncultured Flavobacteriaceae bacterium | reverse complement strand
AT
Source organism: uncultured Flavobacteriaceae bacterium (assembly GCA_947311815.1). Classification (GTDB taxonomy): domain Bacteria; phylum Bacteroidota; class Bacteroidia; order Flavobacteriales; family Flavobacteriaceae; genus Polaribacter. The sequence goes on along the minus strand of CAMZMA010000065.1, from coordinate 2,912 downwards.
TTTTATAACAACCTCCTGTAAATTTTAACGCCCATCCATTACGTATAAAATGATTATTTTTATAGTTAATTCTATTGCATCCATCTATATTAATACCAATCGTATTTTGTTCAAAAACATTGTCTAAAATTTCGGCATCATAAATCTCTTTTAATAACAAACCGTAAGATGCTGTACCCCAATTGTAATGAAATGTATTGTGATGCATTTTTATAAATTTAGAAAACATAACGGCAACTCCTGCCCCATTATTTTTAAATTCATTATGATGATATTCATTATGATTAGAAAACATAAAATGCAACCCATAACGTATATTATTTGCACTTGTGTTGTTTGATATAAAACTTTTATTGACAAATTCTAAATAAATACCATCTCTCATACCAGAAATACTATTTTTTTCTATTCTCATATTTTTACATTTCCACATATGCACACCATTTCCAGAGGTGGCTTCTTGGATTGAATTCCCTGAGATTTTGTTATTTTGAATAACACCATATTTAGAACTCTGTATGATAAATGCATAAAAAACTTTTTCAAACTTATTGTTTTTTAATACAAAGTTTTTACTGTGCGATACAAAAATAGCGGCAATTTCTTTGGTGTAACTCATACCAACATTGATGAATTTAAAGCCTGAAATACTAAAATTATCTGCTTTTACAGCAAAAACACTATCTGTTTTATGTTCAGCATCAATTATGGGAAAGTTTTTACCAACTAAATGAATCCCTTTATTAATAAAAATTTTGGTTTCTTTATAAATACCTTTTTTCACTAAAACTGTATCGCCATCTTTTGATACATCTATGGCTTTTTGAATAGATGAATACTTACAGTTATTACAAACTTCATAAGTTTTTGTTTGAGAAAAAGATGAAATTGCTACAAAAAGAAGAATACTTGTTAAAAAACGCATTATTTAGAGAATTTTTCTTTCAGTTCTGCCCAACTATATAAAGTACCTCCGTGCAAAGATTGAGTTTTTTTAGCTATTTCTTTTGAAGAAAAAGCACTAAGATTTGCTCCCATCGGGCTTTTTATTTTTTCAGAAATTAAATAGCTAGCTGTTTTTGCATCTACTAATGTTCCTGGGTTGGCATAATCTGCCACCAAAATAAACGCCATTTTATCTTCATTTTTTTCGTCGTTTAATTTCATCACCAAACATTCTATAGCATCAAACATATATGCTCTTCCTTTTTTTGTAACATATTGAGCAGCATGTGTTTTATCAACCACTGTCATATCACAATGAACACAATGAGCGTTACCGTAATCTATTTTTTGAGGTTCTACTTTACAAGACAAAAGTCCTATAAAAGAAATGAAGTATATTATTTTTTTCATTATTTAGATTGTAATAAAAATGAATCTGTAAATATAAATAAATACGAGCATACCAAATAGCATACTCGTATTAATTTTTTAATGTTATTTTCTATTTTTTAGCTTCTTTTTTACCTACAAAGAAAGAAATAAAAGTCATAAACATACCTGTAAACATAAACCATGCACCTACCATAGGGTAAGAATGTGCCGTAAAGTTTAAGATGTCTTTACTACCAAACAATGGTGGCTGAAAGCCCATTACAGAGCCATCTGGATTGGTAAATTTCATAATTGCTTTTTCGCTTAAATTATGACCGTAATCATATTCCCACATATAAAAATCGTACATACCAGCGATACCTAAGATAGACATGAGTACAAACCATCCTAAAAACCATTTGTAATTTCCTTTAAAACCGATAAACATCCCTAAAATAGACATGATTGCAATTACTACAGGAAAAACCTTAAATTCAGGAATGGTTTCTGGTATAAATTGCATGCCCACATAATGATTCATTAAATTGATGTTTTTAATATCATGCGGATGTGTATCTGCAAATTTGTTGATGTGTATATCCATCCCTAACGGAATCGGATATTGAGGAGCTTCTAATGTAATGTTCCAAAGAGGAAATATAAACAAACCAAGTAATAAAAATGATCCTACAATCATTAATAAATTAGATTTTTTCATGATATTTTATTTAAAATTAATGATGATAATTATAGTATAAAATTACAATTATTTGTACTGTTTTTTTGTAACAAATATTACATAAAAGATAATTTTATCTTTTAATTTAAGAAATGAAAAACGGGTAATCGCTATTGCTAAATTACCCGTTTAACTACTACAATCTAAAAAACTTATTCTTCTTCACCTGGTATATCACCATCCAAAGTATAAGTCAACGGTGTGTTAGATCCTCTAGGAGAAACTCTAACATATCCTTGCATTTCTTGGTGTAATGCAGAACAGAAATCTGTACAATAGAAAGGCCAAACACCTACTTCTTTTGGTTCCCAAGTAAAGGTTGTTGTTCTACCTGGCATGATTAATAATTCTGATGTATTAGCACTAATCATTGAAATTCCGTGAGGAACATCATAATCTTGTTCTAAGTTAGTTACGTGAAAGAATACTTTATCGCCTACTTTTACACCTTCAATATTATCTGGCGAGAAGTGAGAACGTATCATACTCATATAAATATGAATTTCTTTTCCTTTACGTACTACTTTTGTTTCTGATTCGTTTTGAACAGCATATGGATGCTTATTATCTTCTAATTTATAAATTTTAGTTGTTTTTCCAATAAGTTTATCAGCAGCAATACCCGCAGCATAATGAGGCTCTCCAATAGTAGGGAAGTCTAACAACAACTCTAGTTTTTCTCCTGAAATATCAAATAATTGAGCAGATTGACATACTTCTGGACCTGTTGGTAAATAACGGTCTTTGGTAATTTTGTTCATCGCTACTAAATATTTATCATCTGGTGTTCTTGAGTTTCCTCCAGGAATCATTAAGTGACCTACTGAGTAATATACTTTATGTCTATCAATCACTT
>CAMZMA010000064.1 GCA_947311815.1 uncultured Flavobacteriaceae bacterium | reverse complement strand
TGCAAAGTCAAACGATACAATTGTATGTACTGAAAGTACTAAAGGTGTTGCTAAACCAGCTAATACCAATGATACTTCTTCAAAACGTTGCCAATCTTTTGCTCTACCAGACCATCCGAAAGACAATAATGCGTAAATTTTCTTTTGAAAAGGTTTTACAGCTCTGTCTCTAATCATGGCAAAATCTGGCAATAAACCTGTCCACCAGAAAACTAATGATACTGATAAATAGGTAGAAATTGCAAACACATCCCACAATAATGGTGAGTTAAAGTTTACCCACAAAGACCCGAATTGGTTTGGCATGGGTAATACCCAATATCCGTTCCAAGGTCTTCCCATGTGAATGATTGGGAATAATCCTGCTTGAAAAACCGCAAAAATGGTCATTGCTTCTGCAGAACGGTTAATGGCCATTCTCCATTTTTGACGGAATAATAATAGTACTGCTGAGATTAAGGTACCTGCGTGACCGATACCTACCCACCATACAAAGTTGGTAATATCCCAAGCCCATCCAATGTTCTTGCTTAATCCCCAAACTCCGATACCAGTTCCTACGGTGTAGAAAATTGCTCCAAATCCCCATAACATTGCTGCTAAGGCGATATAAAACGCTATATACCAATTTCTATTTGCTTTCCCTTCTATAGGTTTTGCAATATCCTCGGTAACGTCATGGTAACTTTTTTCGCCAAGTACTAAGGGTTCTCTAATAGGTGCTTCGTAATGAGACATACTTTATATCTTAATTTTTAATTACGCTTCGTTTGTATTTGTAACTTTCACTTGATAAACTACGTTTGGTTTTGTACCAACAGCGTCTAACACGTAGAAAGCTCTTTTATCTTCTTTTAATTTGGCAACTTCGTCTTCTTTGTTATTAATATCTCCAAAGACCATTGCTCCTGTAGAACATGCACTAGAACAAGCTGTTTCAAACTCATTTGCTTTTACGGCACTACCTTGTTTTTTAGCTTCTAAAATAGTTGCTTGTGTCATTTGAATACACATAGAACATTTTTCCATCACTCCTCTTGAACGCACTACAACATCAGGATTTAATACCATTTTACCGTAATCATTGTTCATATTAAAGTCAAACTCTTCATTGTTAGAATAGTTGAACCAATTAAAACGACGTACTCTATACGGACAGTTGTTTGCACAATATCTTGTTCCTACACAACGGTTATAAGCCATTTGATTTTGACCCTGACGACCGTGTGATGTTGCTGCCACAGGACAAACTGTTTCACAAGGTGCATGGTTACAATGCTGACACATCATTGGCTGGAAAGCAACTGTTGGGTTTTCAGCAGGATTTTCTAAGACTTCAAATAAATCTCCTCCGCTTAATCCTTGAGCAACTGCATCTTCTCTTTTATTAACTTTAGAAGAGTAATATCTATCAATACGCAACCAGTGCATATCTCTACCTACTCTCACTTCATGTTTACCTACAACAGGTACATTGTTTTCTGCATGACAAGCCACAACACAGGCTCCACATCCTGTACAAGATGTTAAATCGATAGATAAATTAAAATGATGTCCAATTTCTCTATTGTGTTCTGCCCATAAATCAACTGTTTGCCCTTCTACTTCATTATGATCATAAGATACAATTACAGGTTTGTTCCACCCGTTTTTATGATCTTTTGGATCTTTATGTAGTACTTGAGCTAACGTAGCTTCTTTTAATATTTCATGACGACCTGCAATGGTGCTTTGTACTTGTGTACAAGCAAATTTGTGCATACCAGATGTTTTTTCAATGCTAACATTGTATTGTACATTGTTTCCATCCATTAAAAATGGATACGCATTTACACCTACATACATTTCATCTTTTAATCCGTAAAATCTACCGTATCCTAATGCCAAACCTACAGATCCTTTTGCTTGTCCTGGTTGTACCATTACTGGAATATCTTCGATAGTTACTCCGTTAACCGTTACGTTTGCATAATTACCATTAATTGCTCCGTTATCTTTTACAGGATTTGAAAAACCAAGTTCTGCAGCATCTGCCATAGAAACGGTTAAATAATTATCCCAAGCAGCTCTTGTAATTGGATCTGGTAATTCTTGTAACCAAGGATTGTTGGCTAATTTACCATCACCTAAAGCAGTTGATGTGTATAAATTTAATTCGTATTGTGATGGTTTTGTACTTGCTACTAATGTTGTGGCAACTTCTGACATCGAAATATCGTTAGCGGTAACAGTAGCTGTATTTTCTTTAGTAAAGAATCCGTCATGTAATGTTTTATTCCATGATGCGCCTTCTAAAACTTCAGCAGACCAAAACTCTTTGATATAATCGTAATATTTTGTTGTGTTTCCTGTCCAAGTTAACAATACATCTTGTAATTGACGTGTGTTAAACAATGGTTGAATGGTAGGTTGCATTAATCCGTAGTTTCCTTCAGAAATTAACACATCGCCCCAGCTTTCTAAGAAATGAGACATGGGTAACATGTACTGCATTTCATTAGCAGACATATCATTTTGTTCTGTCATGGCAACCGATAATTCTAATTTTTCGATACCAGATTTATATGCTGCTGCATTGGCTAAAGAATATAACGGATTTACATTAAAGGTAATTAATCCGTTTACTTTACCTGCATTCATGTCAGCAACTAATTGAGCAACTTCTGCATCATTTCCTTTACGGATATTTAGCGTATTGTTTACATCAATCACTTCACTATTTAACGCTTTATTAATTGCCAAAGCAATTAATTGTGCATTTTTATCATTAATACCTGCAACAACAACTCCTTTTGTCCCTGCTTTTTGTAATGATGCTGCTACTTTTTTAATTTCAGCATCAAAAGAGGTCGCTTTTGATGGCACATTTGCACCCGTTATTGCGTTGTAAAGGTTTAACAATCCAAAAACTTGTTCAGATGGTTTTGCATTGATACGTTTATCAGCATTTGCTCCTGTAAGAGACATGTTTGCTTCAAATTGTACGTGGTAAGACATTTTCCCTTCGGATGCTTTTCTTCCTGCTGCATATGATTTACCAAAACCACCTTGCCAATCGCCTAGGAAATCTGCTCCGAAAGAAACAATAACCCCTGCTTTATCGAAATGATAATTTGGTAATGCACGTTTGCCGTACATCGCTTCAAAGGCATCTAAAGTACCACTTTCTGAAATTGCATCATACACCACATGTTTTATATTTGGATATTTTGCAATAAATTCAGCAATAATTTTATCGGTAGAAGGGCTTGCTAAAGTTCCTGTTAATAATACTACAGGTTTGTTAGCTGTTTTTAATTCTTCTAATTTTGTACCTATTTCTTTATCGGCATCTGCCCAAAGAATTTCGCTATCGCCTTTGCTTGGTTCTTTTACACGTAATTGACTATCATACAAAGACAGTACAGATGCTTGCACTCTTGCATTGGTAGCTCCGCTTGCTTCTTTGTTTGGCATCACTAAGATAGGACGACCTTCTCTTGTTTTTACCAGCACGTTTGCAAAATCGAAACCATCTGCAACGGTAGTTGCATACCAATCTGCTACACCTACGGTAATATCATCTGGTTTAATTACGTAAGGAATTGATTTTCTTACAGAGCCTTCACAGGCTGCTAAAGAGGCTGCTGCTGTAGAAAATCCTACGTATTTTAAAAAGTCTCTACGAGATGTAGATGAATTTTCTAAAGTTTCTTTATCTCCTAAAAAAGCATCTGTAGGTATTTCGTTTACAAATTCTTTTTTACTTAGCGCTTCAACAACAGAACTTCCTTTGAGTTCTTCAACACTTTGCCAGTATTTTTTGTCTTCTGCCATATTTATTATTATTAGTTTTTAGTGATTTGTTTTTCTTAAAAAAACAATCTATCTAATGTTTAATCTTGTTTGTTAATAGTGGCATTTACCACATTCTTTTCCTCCTAATTGCGCAATGGTTACTTTATCTACACCATATTTTTTAGACAACTGTTCGTGGATTTTTTTATAATAATCGTTTCCTTTTAAATCTACTTTTGTTGCTTTATGACAATCGATACACCACCCCATAGTTAATGGCGAGTATTGATATACTTCATCCATTTCTTCTACTGGCCCGTGACATTTTTGACATTTTAAACCTGCCACTGTTACGTGTTGCGAGTGATTGTAATACACGAAATCTTGTAAATTATGAACTCGTATCCATTTTACTGGTTTTATTTCTCCTGTATATTTTAAAGTTTCCTCATCCCAACCTACAGCATTGTACACTTTTTTAATTTCTTTGTCTAAATAGTCTTTTCCGTAAGTAACGCCATCTAATTCTATCTTAGTATCTTCTGCTACTTCTGATATATTTTTATGACAATTCATACACACATTTACTGATGGAATACCAGATGTTTTACTATGTTTTGCTGATGAATGGCAATACTGACAGTCAATCTTATTATCTCCAGCATGAATTTTATGTGAAAAAGATATCGGTTGAATTGGTTGGTACCCTTGATCTACACCTACTTGAAACAGTGTTCCGAAAGTAAAATATGCCGAAACTAACAATCCGAAAATAACGCCTAATACTTTTAAGAAGGTGTTTTCATTAATTGCTTTCCAAATACCACTTAAATTAGAAAGACCTCCTTCGTTTTCAGGAGCTCCTTTTAACTCTCCTATCACTTTTAATAAACTGATGATAATTAAGAATGCTGTAATAATTGCTGCAGCTAAAATGTAAATTAACCATTTTGGCGCTTCTTTTTTTACAGGCGCTTCTCCACCAGCATTGTTTGCAGTTGCTTTTTTAATTTCGCCAACAGTAGTGTAATACAAAATATTATCAATATCAGTATCAGTTAACTGAGGAAACGCGGTCATAGAAGCTCCTCCATATTCATCAAAAATAGCATTTGCATCTGCATCGCCAGATTTTCTAAATGCTGCGTTGTCTTTAATCCAAGATTTTAACCAATCATTTTCTCTTCTTTCCTCAATCTTACCTAAAGCAGGCCCAACTAATTTTTTATCCAGCTTATGACAAGCTGCACAAAGAGATTTAAATATTTTTTTACCTTCTTTTTGACGTGCTTCATCAATATCTTGTGCTTGTGCAGAAAAATTGATTGACAATAACAAAAGAATAGTAAAACTCTTAAGAAGTACGGTGGTTAGTCTATGGTGTAGTGCTACACTTTTCATATTACAAACTATAGTTTTAGTGTCTTTCATAAAATAAAACGAGTATTAATCTCTCGAATCAGTTGTACAAAAGTACTACTTCTGTTCAAATTTTGAAATGCTAAAAGAGTGTTAAATTGTAATTTATATTAATTCTAAATAAATGATTTCCTCAATTTATTATAAAACAAGTTGTTACTTTTGTAAAAACAAAATTTTATATGACTATTCGAAAAATAATTGTTCCGTTTTTAGCATTAATGCTATTTGGTGTTTCTAACGCTTATTCTCAATCTCAACAGAATGATAATGAGAAAATTATATCATTAATTGCAAAAAAAAGAGCCTTTAATAAAAACACTGGTTTTGGCTATAGAATTCAATTATACAACGGTTCTGAAACCAGAGCAAGAAGAATTTTAGGCGGATTTAGTGTGAAATTTCCAGGTATTAGTACTTATATACGATACAAATCTCCTGAATGGAAAGTGCAAGTGGGTAATTACAAAACCCAATTAGCTGCTGATAGAGCTTTACTGCAATTTAAAGGAAAATATACGGGTGCTATTGTAATACCGAAAAATAGAGGGTAAATCACTTGAAACATTAAAACAAAAAAACCGAACGTCTTGTTCGGTTTTTTTGTTTTTAAATGTGAATTGTTTTAAAAAGGTTGCTTCACCGTGTTCTCGATGACAGATAAAATTATTTTAGTTTTTTCTTAACCGCTACTTCTTTGTAAGCTTCAATTACATCGCCTTCTTTAATATCGTTATAGCCTTTAATTTGCAATCCACAATCATATCCTTTTGCCACTTCTTTTACATCGTCTTTAAAACGTTTTAATGAGGTTAAAGTACCTGTGTGCACTACAATTCCGTCGCGAATAATTCTAATCAATGAATTTCTAAATATTTTACCAGACATCACCATACATCCTGCAATATTACCAATTTTAGATATTTTATACACTTCTCTAATTTCTACATTACCTGTAACTTCTTCTTGCATATCTGGAGATAACATTCCTTCCATTGCATCTTTAAGTTCGTTAATGGCATCGTAAATAATTGAGTAGGTTCTAATATCTACTTCTTCTCTATCAGCAATGGTTCTTGCATTTCCTTGCGGACGTACATTAAACCCAATGATAATAGCATTCGAAGCGGAAGCCAACAACACATCGCTTTCTGTAATAGCTCCTACACCTTTGTGTAAAATATTTACTTGAATTTCTTCGGTTGATAGTTTTTGGAACGAATCTGTTAAGGCTTCTACCGAACCATCTACATCTCCTTTTAAGATAATGTTTAGTTCTTTAAAGTCGCCCAATGCAATTCTACGTCCGATTTCATCTAACGTAAGTGTTTTTTGTGTTCTTACAGATTGTTCTCTTTGTAATTGAGATCGTTTAGAAGCAATTTGTTTTGCTTCACGTTCATCATCAAATACATTAAATTTATCTCCTGCTTGTGGCGCACCGTCTAATCCTAAAATAGAGACAGGTGTTGATGGGCCTGCAATTTTTAACTTTATCCCTTTATCATCAAACATTGCTCTTACCTTACCGCTGTGTTTACCTGCTAAAAGATAATCGCCAATTTTTAAAGTTCCTGCTTGTACTAAAATGGTAGATACATATCCACGTCCTTTATCTAATAAAGCTTCTACAACTGTACCCACTGCATTTTTGTTAGGATTTGCTTTCAGCTCTAACACTTCTGCTTCTAATAATACTTTTTCTAGTAAATCTTCAATACCTTCTCCTGTTTTTGCTGATATGTCTTGCGATTGAATGCTACCTCCCCATTCTTCTACTAATAAATTCATAGCAGATAATTGCGTTTTCACATTATCTGGATTGGCATTTGGTTTATCGATTTTATTAATCGCAAATATGATAGGCACTCCTGCTGCTTGCGCATGCGAAATTGCTTCTTTGGTTTGTGGCATTACATCATCATCTGCAGCGACTACAATAATTACAATATCGGTAACCTGCGCTCCACGAGCACGCATTGCGGTAAATGCCTCGTGACCTGGTGTATCTAAAAATGCGATTTTTTCACCATCTTTTACTTCTACCTCATACGCACCAATGTGTTGTGTAATTCCCCCTGATTCTCCAGAGATTACATTGGCTTTTCTAATATAATCTAACAACGATGTTTTACCGTGATCTACATGACCCATAACAGTTACAATTGGTGCACGGGTAATTAAATCTTCTTCGTTATCTACTACTTCTAAAATAGCTTCTTCTACTTCTGCTCCTACAAATTCTACGGTGTAATTAAATTCTTCTGCTACTATTGATAGTGTTTCGGCATCTAAACGTTGGTTCATGGTTACCATCATTCCTAACATCATACATGATGAAATAATGTTGGTTACTGGTACATCCATCATGGTTGCAACTTCACTAACGGTAACAAATTCTGTTACTTTTAATATTTTGCTTTCTGCTTCTGCCGCTTGTAAATCTGCTTCACTTTGTTGTCTGTGAGCATCTCTTTTGTTTCTACGATATTTTGCCCCTTTTCCTCTTTTAGATTTCCCTTGCAGTCTTTCTAAAGTTTCTCTTACTTGTTTTTGAACTTCTGCCTCTGTAGGTTCTTCTTTTTTAACAACGGGTCCTCTTCCTCTAAAACCTCCTCGATTATTACCGCCTCGGTTTGCGCCTCCACGAGTTCCTCCTTGAAATCTGTTACCTCCACCTTGACCAGGTTTGCTTATTCTTCTTCGTTTCTTTTTAGGGTCGTTGGTTGCTTTTTTATCGTCTGGTTTTTTCTTTTTAGGTCTTTCAAACTGCTTTAAATCGATTGTCTCACCTGTTAATTTGGGACCGTCTAGCTTTTTATATTGCGTTTTTAAAGTTTCTGGTTCTTTTACAACCTCTTCTTCTTTTTTTGTAGCTTTTTTAGATTCATTTTTACCTGCATCTTTCGCGTCTTTCGCTTCTTTTTCTACCAAAGAAACTTTTTTTACGACTGTTTTTTTAGTTTCAACAGGTTTTTTATCGTCTTTTTTAGCTTCTTTTTCTACTTCTTTAACAGGAGTAGAAGCTTCTTCTTTTTTTGCAGCTGGTTTTTCATCAAGATCTATCTTGCCAACTGTTTTAAAAGACAATTTTTCTGCTTTGGCTTTTAGAACTTCTTTTTTAGCTTCTTCTGCAGCTCTTTTTTGTTCTTCTTCTTGCTTTTTCTTTTCTTGTTTGGCTTCTAATTCAAGACGAATTGCTTCTTTTTCTTTTCTCTTTTCTTCGCCAATTTCTTTAGATGCCGCTTTTTTATTGGCATCAGAAGCAAATGCATCAAACAAAATTTGATGTTCTGATTCTGTAATTTTTGTGGTAGGGCGGTGTTCTACTTCATGACCATTTTTTGCCAAGTGTTCTACTGCTCTATCTAAAGAGATATTTAATTCTCTTAAAACTTTATTAAGTCTTAATTTTCTTGCTTCAGCCATATATACTTTTTTAGCCTTTAATTATAAAAAATACACTTTATACAGTTTGTATAGTTATATTCTTTAGTGTTTTCGTTAATTTTTAAGTGCCTTATGGTACTTCTCGAACTAACATTTCGAGTTTATACTTTATTATTCTTCAAATTCTTCTCGTAAGATTCTTTGAACATCTAAAATTGTTTCTTCTTCTAAATCGGTTCTTTTTAGTAATTCATCTACATTTTGTTCTAAAACACTTTTTGCGGTGTCTAAACCAATTTTCTTAAATTCTAAAATTACCCAGTCTTCTATTTCATCAACAAATTCTGTTAATTCTACATCTTCATCTTCTATACCTTCTCTTTGTACATCTATCTCATAACCTGTCAACTGGCTTGCTAAACGGATATTTACACCGCCTCTACCAATGGCTTTAGATACTTCTTCTGGCTTTAAGAGTACGTTTACACGTCCTTTTTTACCGTCTTTTTCTTCTTCAAACAATGTAATTTCTATTGAGGTCACTTTTGCAGGACTCAATGCTCTTGAAATGTATAATTGTTCGTTTTTAGTATAATTGATTACATCTATATTTTCATTTCCTAACTCGCGTACAATACCATGGATACGAGAACCTTTTACACCTACACAAGCTCCTACGGGATCTATTCTATCGTCATAAGAATCTACTGCTACTTTTGCTTTTTCTCCTGGTATTCTTGCAACTCCTTCAATAGTAATTAAACCATCAAATACTTCTGGAATTTCTTGTTCAAATAATTTTGTTAAGAATTCTGGCGATGTTCTTGAAAGCAAAATAACAGGTTTATTTCCTCGTAATTCTACGGTTTTAATCACTCCTCTTACATTATCTCCTTTTCTAAAAAAATCTGAACGAATTTGCTCGCTTTTTGGCAAAACTAACTCGTTGCCTTCATCATCTAACAAAATAACAGCATTATGACGTATGTGATGTACTTCGGCACTGTATATTTCGCCTTCTAAATCTTTAAAATGTTTGAAAGTATTAGTGCTATCGTGTTCATGAATTTTAGCGATTAAATTTTGACGTAAAGCTAAAATAGCTCTTCTTCCTAAATCTACCAATTTTACTTCTTCAGAAACATCTTCGCCAATTTCAAAATCTGGTTCTATTTTTTGCGCTTCAGATAATTCGATTTCTTCATTATCATCTTCAGACATTCCATCAGCAACAACAATTCTATTTCTCCAAATTTCTAAATCTCCTTTATCTGGATTGATGATGATATCAAAATTATCATCAGAACCAAACTTACGTTTTAAGGTTGCTCTAAAAACTTCTTCTAAAATAGACATCAATGTTACTCTATCTATGCTTTTATTATCTTTAAACTCTGAAAACGAATCTATTAACGCTATATTTTCCATTACATTATTTGCTTAAAATACAATTTTTACTTTTGCTGTTTTTATATTTTTATATAAAATTGTTGCTGTTTTTTGTACAGTAACTTTTCCTTTACCAATTGGTTTTGGTTCTCTCGCTTTCCATTGTAACTCTATTTTATCATCGTCTGCCAAGGTAAGCGTTCCTTCTATTTTTTCGGTGGCAGTTTTTATAGAAAGTATTCTATTTACATTCTTTTTATACTGTCTTTTTACCTGCAAAGGTTCGGCAATGTCTGGAGAGGTAACTTCTAAAGAAAAATCTTCTTCTTCTCTATCTAAATTATGCTCTACATTTCGGCTGATTCTAATTATTTCTTTTAACGAAACTCCTTGATCACCATCAACAACAACTAAAATTTTATTATTTGGTAAAAATGTAAGCGATATTAAAAACAACGAGTTGTTTTCTGCTAACGCTTCTTCTACCAGATCTTTTACTTTTTCTTGATTCATTTTAGTGATAAAAAGAGGGGACAAATTGTCCCCTTCATTTCTTTTGCCCATATTTTGCGGTGCAAATATAGGAACTTATTTACGAATAAACAAACAGAGATTATTCAAATATTTTACGTAACTTTAGATGCACACTTTTTAACCTTAAAAATTTTGTATTATGAAAAAAATATTAGTCCCCGTAGATTTTTCTAAAAAATCTGAATACGCCACAAAATTAGCAGCAAGAATCGCTAAAAAAAACCATAGCGAAATTACACTTTTACACTTTGTAGAACTTCCTTCAGGCATTGTAGATATGGGTGCTGGAGCAAATTTTAGCATACCATCTAGCATGATGTATTTACGAAAAGTAAAAGAACAAATTTTACACTTTAAAGATGAATTTATTTCTAAGAAAACCCCTGTAAAATACTCCATTCGATTTCAAAATCCGCATGAAGGAATAATTGATTATTCTAAAAAAATTAACGCAAATTTAATTATTATGGGTTCTAAAGGAATCTCTGATTTTGATGAAATTATTATTGGCTCTAATACCGAAAAAGTAGTTAGAACCTCTGAGATACCTGTTATTGTTGTAAAAAAAGATGCTGAAAAGTTTCGGATAAAAAATATAGTTTTTGCCTCTAACTTTAAAAACGACAACAAAGATTCTTTTATAAAATTATTAGATTTTTCTAAAAAATTTAAAAGCAAAATTCATTTATTAAAGGTAAATACAGCAGGTAAATTTGAAACCACTTATGAGTCTAAAGAGAAAATTCAGGAGTTTTTAAAAGATTTTGATTTACCAAAACACACTATCAACATTTACAATGATAAATCTGTGGTAAAAGGAGTTATGAATTTTTCTAAAGATATTGAAGCAGATTTAATTGCTTTAAGCACACACGGAAGAAGTGGTTTGTCGCATTTGTTTAACAGTAGCATTTCTAAAACATTAACAAAAGCCGCTATTAGACCCGTTGTTACTTTTAAAATTTAATTTTAAAAGTATCCCCACCTAAAAGACATAAGACCGTTTCACTATTAAACGCAAGAAAAAAGACTCCCTTCGACTCCGCTCAGGGTAAACTTCTCGCCCTAATTTATTTTTCAATAAAAAACCCAACCTAAAAGAATAGGTTGAGTTTTTTGTTGGCCTACAAGGACTCCCTTCGACTCCGCTCAGGATAAACTTCTCGTCCTATTTATTTTTCAATAAAAAAACCCAACCTAAAAGAATAGATTGAGTTTTTTGTTGGCCTACAAGGACTCGAACCTTGAATGTCGGTACCAAAAACCGGTGTGTTACCAATTACACCATAGGCCAATGCTTAATTGCGGGTGCAAATTTAAAATAAACTTTTTATTCCGCAAACATTTTTGTGTTATTTTTGTTTTTAACAAACATTTATGATGCGTTTACACCCTTAAAACAAATCTTATCCGTTTTTTTATAGGATAAATTAGTAAATTCGCCCACAGATTTAATCAACTTTATGAATACTGAAAACTATAAAAAATGGAATATCATCTTAGGATGGTCTGCCTTTGTTATCGCTTTAATCACTTACACACTAACTTTAGAACCTACTGTAAGTTATTGGGATTGTGGAGAATATATATCAACATCTGTAAAACTAGAAGTTGGTCATCCTCCAGGAGCCCCACTCTTTCAAATGTTAGGAGCATTTTTTGCCATGTTTACTTCAGAGGCTTCACAAATAGCTAAAATGGTGAACTTCATGTCGGGTTTAGCAAGTGCATTTACCATTTTATTTTTATTTTGGACGATTACCAATTTGGGTAAAAAATTAGCTGAAAAAGCTGGAGAAATAACCGAAGGAACCTCAATCGCTATTTTAGGAAGCGGTTTTGTTGGCGCATTAGCGTACACGTTTTCTGATAGTTTTTGGTTCAGTGCCGTTGAAGGCGAGGTGTATGCCATGTCATCATTTTTAATGGCAATTTTATTTTGGCTAGGTCTTAAATGGGAAAGTGAAATACACACACCAAGAGGAAATAAATGGTTGGTAATTATCAGTTTTGTGGTTGGGTTATCTTTTGGCGTTCATATTTTATCGCTGCTTGTAATTCCATCCATAGTACTCTTATATTTCTTTAAAACCTACAAAGACATCAACCTAAAAACCACTGCGGTTGCTACTTTTATTGCTGTTTTAGTGTTGGCTTTTGTGTTTAAATTTTTATTCCCTTTTACTTTAAAATTCTTTAGTGCATCAGAGTTATTTTTTATCAATTCTATCGGTTTACCGTACAATTCTGGAAGTATTATTGCAGGTATTCTTTTAATCGTTTTATTTTACTTCGGATTAAATTACACCCGTAAAAAAGGACAAATTACAGCAAATACTTTAGTGCTTTCGGTACTATTTATTATGATTGGTTTTTCTTCTTGGATGATGTTACCAATACGCGCCAATGCAAATACGACGATTAATGAAAATGACCCATCAAGTGCCAGAGAATTATTAGCCTATTACGACAGAGAACAATATGGCGATGCCAATGTTTTTTACGACAAATACTACTCGTACACTTTTAAACAAGAACAAGACAAAAACACCCCTTATAAAGATGATAAACCGAAATATGAAAAAAGAAATGGCAAATACGAAATTGTAAACAATTACAAAGGCGTGTTACCAAATTGGTCTAGCAAACACAAAGGTTTTATACCAAGAATGGTAAATCCTGCTGCCGAAAAAATGTACAAACAAATTGCAGGTATTCCTGCAAAAAGCACAAGAAGACCTACTTTTGGCGAGAACTTAAAATTTATGTTAAGCTACCAATTTGGCTATATGTACGGGCGTTATTTTATGTGGAATTTTGTTGGAAGACAAAACGATGTTCAAGGAAGATTAGATATTTATAACGGAAATTGGTTAAGTGGCATCAACTTTATTGACGAAGCTCGTTTAGGATCACAAAAAAACCTACCCTCTGATGTAAAAGAAAATAAAGGAAGAAACAAATACTACTTTTTTCCGCTTATTTTAGGACTTATCGGTTTGTTTTTTCAAATAAAATGGGACAAACAGAATTTCTTTACCATTTTCTTGTTTTTTGTATTCACAGGATTTGCGATTATCTTTTACACCAATCCGAAGCCATTTGAACCCAGAGAAAGAGATTACGCCATTGTAGGATCGTTTTATATTTTTGCTGTTTGGATCGGTTTTGGTGTGTTAGCACTTTATGAAAATTTAAAACAATTTGCCAACAAAAAAACCGTGGCTTTAGTAGTTACCATCATTTCATTAGTAGCAGTACCTACTTTAATGGCAACAGAAAATTGGGACGACCATGATAGATCTAACCGATACACAACTCGTTTAAATGCTCAGGCGTATTTAGAGTCTTGCGACCCGAATGCAATTATGTTTACCATTGGAGATAATGATACTTTTCCGCTTTGGTATTTGCAAGAAGTAGAAGGCGTAAGAACCGATGTAAAACTAGTAAACACAAGCCTTTTCGCAACCGATTGGTACATCGATCAAATGAAAAAGAAATCGTATGATGCAGCTCCTATTCCGTCTCAATTAAAGCACCATCAATATCAATATGGTACTTTAGATGTTGCGTATCATTATCCGATAGAACAATTTAAAGACAGTGTTATTTCTATTCAATATTTAATGAAATGGATTGCTAGCAATAACGAAATTACCTATGTTGAAACCGAAACTGCGAAAGAAAAAATTTACCCAACCAACCGAATTCGTATTCCTGTAAACAAAGAAAACGTATTAAAATACGGTATCGTTGCGCAAAAAGATGCTGATAAAATTGTAGCGTATATCGATTTTAAAATTTCTGATAGAATTATAACTAAAAATCAAATTTTGATGCTAGATATTTTAGCCAATAATGATTGGAAGCGACCTATTTATTTTACAGGAGGCTCTAATGATGATGCCGAATACATCTGGTTAAAAGAGTATTTGCAGCTAGACGGAATGTCATACAAATTAGTACCAATAAAAACATCAATAGACAATAAAACGATGTTTGATATGGGACGAATAGACCCAGAAAAAATGTACAATAACATTAAAAAATGGGATTGGAGAAACATTAATGACGGAAAAATATATTTAGACGAACAAACTAAAAGAAGCTCGATTTCTATGCGAAACAATATGATGCGTTTATCGGAAGCTTTTGCAAAAGAAGGCGATACTTTAAAAGCGGTAGAAGTTTTAGATTTATCTATCGATAAAATGCCGATAAAAGAGTTTGATCATTACAGTATTTCTTTGGGGTATCCAGAAATGTATTACACATTAAAAGAACAAGAAAAAGCAAGAAAAACTGCCGAAACACTGATTGGTTTATTTCAAGAAAAATTAACGTGGTTAAGTACATTTTCTGAGAGTGATGCTCGTATTGTTTTTGATGATATTGACACCACTTTATACATGTACAGAACTATTTTAGGACAAATAGAAAATGGCGATACCGACAAAGAATATTTAAGCAAATTACAAGATGGTTTTATCACCACCGTTAAATTATTTAGTCATTTAATTCCTGATGAAGAAGAAGATTTAGGAATCGATTAACACCATTCAGACTTGTCTCGGTTTTTCCTCCTACGGCAGATAAACAAAACCCGTTTAGGTCTTAACATATGAAACGATATTTTACCAAAACGCCACGTATCATTATGAGATTTTTCTCTAATTATACGTGGCGTTTTACTACTAATAAAAAACAAATCTACCTTACGTTTGATGATGGTCCAACGCCGAAAATTACACCATTTGTACTCTCAGAATTAAAAAAACACAACGCCAAAGCTACTTTTTTTTGTATCGGTAAAAACATAGAAAATCACCCGCATATTTTCAAACAAATTATTGATGAAGGACATACAATTGGTAATCATACTCACAACCATCTAAACGGGTGGGAAAATAGTACAAAAATATACCTCCAAAATATTCAAAAAACAGCAAAAATTATTAACTCCAAACTCACAACTTATAACTCACAACTATTCCGCCCTCCTTACGGAAAAATAAAATCAGCACAAGCAAAAGAATTGCAAAAATTAGGCTATAAAATTATATTGTGGGATGTTTTAAGTGCCGATTTTGACACAACAATAAATCATCAAAAATGCACAGAAAATGTTTTAAAAAACACACAAAACGGAAGTATTATTGTGTTTCACGATAGTGTAAAAGCATCAAAAAAACTATATGCTACATTGCCGAAAGTTTTAGCAGAACTTAGTAAAAAAGGTTATGAATTTTTAGCGATTTAAAACATTCATTATTCCTTAACTTTCAATCCTCCATTTTTAAACAATTCATACGCCGTTTGGTAATACGAAATGGTTTCTTTTAAAAATACAGCATCTGTTTTTGTTTCAGTCAATTCGTTTTTAACAACATCATACTTATAATACCGATGCTTTTTCTGAGTTTCTAAAATCAATAATTTAGTTGGTTTTAAAAGCCCTACTTTTCTATGGTTTCCTATAAAAGCACGCTCATCTTTTGGTTGCATTTTGTTGATGTCTTTCCCAAAAAGATTTGTCTTATAAGACCAATTCAAATACCCAAAAAGTGTCGGAAAAACATCAATTTGCGATGATAATTTATTGATTTCGGCAGGCATTTCATCCTTTACATTAAAAATAAAAGCAGGAATATGATGATTTTTTACATTAATTTCTGTTCTCCCCGCACTATACGCACAATGATCTGACACAATAACAAAAATAGTATTTGCAAACCAAGGTTTGGTTTTGGCTTTTGCAAAAAAATCGGCAAATGCTTTGTTACTATATTTTAATGCACCTGTTCGGTTTGTACCAGAAGGGATATCAATCACTCCATCAGGATATGTATAGGGTTTATGGTTAGAACTGGTCATGATAAAATTAAAGAAAGGAACGCCTGTTTTGAATTGTTCATCAGCAGTTTTTAAAAGTTTGTTGTACAAATCGGCATCACAAACTGCCCAAGCGTTTTCAAAAGTGACTTCGTCATCTTCAATTCTTGTTCTTTTGGTGGGGATTTTTTCTGCAATTCGATGTGGTTTTTTTCTATCAACAATATCAAATCCATTAAAAGAAAAGTAATTTGTTAGGTTATCAAAATGTCCGTCACCTCCATAAAAAAAAGTGCGAGTATAGCCTTTTTGTTCAAAAATTTTGCCAATAGTAAATAAGTTTTGATTGTTTGGACGCTTTACAATACTACGCCCTGGTGTTGGTGGCACAGACAAACTAATGGCTTCTAAACCTCTAATGGTTCTTGTACCTGTAGCATATAAATTGGTAAATAAAATCGATTTTTTCGCCAAAGAATCAATAGCAGGCAACAGCTTTTTTTCATTGCCAAAACGTTGTAAAAAAGAAGCACTTACACTTTCTAAACCGATAAAAATAACATTCGGTTTTTGTTCGATTCCTTCATTTTTTACAAATCGATAAATCGTATTATTTAACAAGCTATCATTGGGAGCTTTTACTAAATTTCTAATTGTTTTTATGGCTTGTGTTGAGTTTGTGCTACTGTAAAAATCATGGTAATTCAATTCGTTGCTTTGGTAAGCCGCAAAAAAAGAATAAATTCCGTTTTTTGCCAATTCGTTTTCGCTAATTGTAGTAAATATTTCTGCTTGGGTATTTTTAATTTTAAAATGAAAAACTGCTAGCACTAAAAAGATAAAAATAGCAGGAATCAGCTTTGAAACAAAAGTATCTTTCGCTTTAAAAGTTTGTAAATACTTTCCTTTTTTCTTCGTAATTTTTATACTTATAAATGTAATGATGACAATTACACCAATCAACAATGGTAAAGGAAACGACTGATGAATATTTTCGATAACTTCATAGGTATATAATAAATAATCTACGGCAATAAAATTAAAACGCCTTTGGTATTCATCCCAAAACGGAATTTCTGCCAAAAAGGAAAACGTGAGAAAGAACAAGAAAAATCCGTAAGCAAACTTGGTCAAAATTTTATCGAATCTACTTCCATGAAATTTTGTAGGCATCAGTAATAAATACAAGGCGTACAATGCGATAATATAAGAAAGACTTCCTAGGTCAAAAAACAACCCTATTACAAAAGTTTCTACTAGATTTAGCAGAGAAAAATCGACATAAGAAAAAGCCAATACATAAAGTACAAAACGTACCAAAAAAGCAAAAAGCAAGTAGGTAATACTAAAACTTTTTAGCAGTGAAAATCGTTTGGGTAATTGATAAGAGAGTTTCAAATTTTATTTTTTTATTGCAAATCACAACTATCCGAAAGTTTCAATTTTAAAATAGCTTGAGAATCCCGTATTTTTGGTTTGCAAACAAAAAATACGGGATTCTCAAGCAAATTTAAAATTGAAACTTTCGGATAGTTGTGATTAAAAACAAATTGTAGTCCGATTTAAATTTATAAAAACTCTAAAAAGTTATGTTTAATAGAGTTTCTAAGAGCTTTTTTAAATAGGCACCTTGCTTTTTCTGTTTTTTTTTAATTTTATGTTATCTATCAATAACCATAATTTTCAAATAACTGT
>CAMZMA010000063.1 GCA_947311815.1 uncultured Flavobacteriaceae bacterium | reverse complement strand
TTATGCGTGAAAATGAAAAGATTAAAAAACATTATGCCGAACTAACTATTCAAAGAGAACAGCAGTTTTCTATGCTTTTTAATTTATTAATTGAAAATGATTTAATGCGAAAAGAAGTATTACCAAATGAATATAAAAACTTATACAAACGTTTTCAAATTTTGGGTGATTTTTGGATTTCTGATGCTGAAATTTCTAAGTCTAAAATTACAAAGGAAACAATTTCTACATATTCAGAAATTTTAATTCAAGCTATTTACCCTTATTTAACCATAAAAGGTCAGAAAAAATATCATTCTATTCTTTCAGTATCGAATGGATTTTAAAGTAAAGATATTAAAAAACACCTTATTTTTTGTTGGGGGTAACAAAAAAATAAAGGTGTTTTTACTAGCAATTCTCCCTTGAAGACGTTTTCATTATTTCTAACACTGCAAAATTGCAATCATCTTACCCTTGTTGCAAGAGGAAAAACACTCATTTTTAAAGGGGAAAAACACCCTTTTTTTTGATTTAAAAAGAAGGTTTAAAAAATAAACAACTCATAATCAAACTAATAGAAAAAAACCTATTTTATAAAGAAATAAAATGTTTATTTTAGAGGCATTAATAACTAAATATAAATTATTATGAAAACGATTACAAAATTAGGGGTGTTAAGCATTTTTATGTTTTTTATCATTTCGTGTAAAGAGCAACAAAATACTTCAAAAAAAGAACAACAAAATGCTACTAAACCAAAACAAACAATTAGCATTGAAACTGCAAAAATTTTGCAACAAGAATATGTAAAAACCAGAGCAAACCCGTTAAACGAAATGTTAAGAGCAAACGGCACCTTAGTAAATGCTGATGGTACAACTTCAAAAAAAATAGAAGATGTAAGAGATGTTTGGTTTGATATAAAAGTACTAAAACAGTATATTGCCTATGTAGAAAAAGAAGCAAAAAACAAAGGCGTTAAGGGCGATTTAGGTTTACGTGTGTATTATGGCGCGTATCCTAAAACGGGTGGATATCATCAACCAGGGTTTTCTACCGTATTTTTTATGCCCACACATAGAGTTTTACCAAATAGTAACGCCGCTTATTTTTTCCCTCCAACAGGAGATGATGAAAATATTGACGGAATTGATGGGTTAAATTTAGGACAAGGCAGAATCCCGCCAAAAGGAATTTAAATGAATGGAGCTTATATATATCATAAATATTTTTGAAGTAACCGCTGTTTTTTTGGCTATTTATCATTATAAAAAATACGCTTCTACTACAGAAAAGTATTTTTTACATTTTTTAATCTATATGGTTTTTACTGAAATATTAGGTTTTACTTATTCAAAAATGTTAAAACCTAATATTTGGATATTCATCATTTACGTATTTATTAGTTTTCTTTTTTATTTTTATTGGTTTTATACCATTTTAAAAAAATCAATTTATAAAAAATTTATAGTAGTAAGTAGTTTTGTTTTTATTGCGATAGCAATTTACAATATGAGTACTCAAAGTTGGATGAATTATCAAATTTCTACCTTTTATACAGGTGCCATTATTTCTACAATAGCTTCTGTGTTCTTTTTTTCTGAATTATTAAACAGCAACAAGATTTTAAGTATTAAACATTCTTTACGTTTTTGGATTGCTACAGGCTTACTTTTGTTTAATGTAGGAATGATTCCTTTTATAGCATTTTCAAATGATTATAAGCTATACCCTGAATTAAGAAACATTATTTTAGTAGTAATGAATTTAATTTTATACACTTGTTATTCATTAGGTTTTATATGGGCGAAAGCGGAACACAAACAATCTTTCTAATTACCTCGGTAATTATTGTTTTATTGGCATTTACAATGATTTTACTGTTTACTGTTTTTCAACGTAGAAAAAACAGCTTATTGGTTGAACAAGAAGAAAATAAAAAACGATTTGAAAGAGAAATTGCCGAAACGCAAATAGAAATAAGAGAAGAAACACTTAGAAATATTAGTTGGGAGTTGCATGATAATATTGGGCAATTATTAACGTTGGCTAAAATTCAGCTACAAACAGCATCCGAAGAAAATATTGCGGATGTTAGAGATACGATTAGTAAAAGTTTACAAGAAATTAGAGCCTTATCTAAATTAATAAACCCCGAAGCAATTAAAAATATCAAATTAAAAGACGCTATTCAATTAGAAGTAGATCGTTTTAATCGATTAAATTTTATTGAATCTACTCTAAAAATTAAAGGGGAAGAAAAAAAAATTGACACAAAATCTAGCATTGTTATTTTTAGAATTTTGCAAGAATTTTTTTCCAACACTATTAAACACTCAAAAGCATCTACACTATGTGTAGAAATAAATTATAAAAAAACCGAATTAAAAATCAAAGCAAAAGACAACGGTATTGGCTTTAATATTGATAAAATTACGACAAAAGGTATTGGCTTACACAACATAAAAAAAAGAGCTGAACTTATTGGTGGTAACGCAAAATTTGAGACATTTATAAACAAAGGAACAACATTAACCATTAATTACCCATACAAATTATGACCTACTCTGTAGTTGTGGTAGATGACCACACATTATTATCGCAAGCCATTGGTGCTATGGTAAATAGTTTTGATAAATTTAAAGTTTTATACACCTGTAAAAACGGACGAGAATTGACAGAAAAATTTTCTGCATCGCCCAAAAACATTCCAGATATTGTGTTAATGGACATTAATATGCCTATTATGAATGGAATTGAAACAACCGAGTGGATTGCAACAAATCATCCGTTTGTAAATGTGATGGCGTTGTCTGTAGAAGACGCAGAAAAAACCATTTTACAGATGTTAAAAGCAGGTGCTATCGGATATTTATTAAAAGATACTGAAAAAAAAGTGCTAGAACACGCATTGATTGAAGTGGTTGAAAATGGTTTTTATCACACAAAAAATGTCACCAATATTTTACTAAAATCGATGACTGGTAAATCACAAAATGATATACAATTTAGAGATAAAGAAATCATTTTTATGAAACTAGCTTGTAGCGAACTTACCTACAAAGAAATTGCTGATAAAATGAACCTAAGCCCCAAAACTATTGATGGTTATAGAGATCATCTTTTTAGTTTGTTAGAAGTAAAAAACCGTGTTGGTTTGGTGATGTATGCCATAAAAAACCGAATTTACACACCCTAGTAATTCAATTCTTCCTACAGAATGCTTACAACTAAAGAAGAATCCGTAAATTTGCACCATGGAAGAAACAAATAGACAACGAAAAATTGCAGGAGTTTTACAAAAAGACTTAGCCGATGTTTTGCAAAAAGCAGCACAAGACGGTATGAGAGGAATCATTATTTCGATTTCTAAAGTAAGCGTTACGTCAGATTTAGGACAAGCAAAAGTATATATTAGCGTTTTTCCATCAGAAAAAAGAGACGAATTATTAAAAGGAATTATCTCTAACACCGCTACAATTCGTTACGAAATGGCAAAAAGAACACGCCATCAATTACGTAGAATGCCCGAATTATTATTTTTTGGTGATGATTCTTTAGATTATATCGAGCAGATAGATAAATCGTTACGTGGCGATGATGAAAATCCGATAAAAAACCCGTCTATTTTACCCAAACGCAAAAAATTATAACTCTTATTTGAATTTTCCTTTTTACATAGCCAAAAGATATTTATTTGCAAAAAGCAGTAATAACGCGATTAACATCATTACCATTATCGCTTCTTTTGGAGTTATTGTAGGTTCTTTAGCCTTGTTTATCATCCTTTCTGGCTTTTCTGGTTTGCGCACGTTTAGTTATTCTTTATTAGATGTTTCTGATCCTGACATTAAAGTTACAGCTGCCCAAGGAAAATCGTTTGTGTTTACAGATAGTATTCAGCATGTTTTACTAAATAATACCGATATCAAAGCTTTTTCTAACACCATAGAAGAACGTGTTTTTTTACAATACAAAGACAAAAACGAAACGGCATATATTAAAGGAGTTGATGAAAAATACAACCAAATAACACAGATAGATTCGGTATTAAATGTAGGTACTTG
>CAMZMA010000062.1 GCA_947311815.1 uncultured Flavobacteriaceae bacterium | reverse complement strand
TTTTTTTATTCATCATCAAGTTCCAAGTATAATTTTTACCAACTTGTAATCCTTCTAACAATTGATAGGCTACTGGCGAATTCGGATTTCCGTTAAATTGATTGTTAATTAAGTTGATGTTGGCATGGAGTAAACCACCTTTTTTAGTGCTTAAAAAATAATCGATTCCTAAAGTTTGTTGGGTGAGCGTTTCTTGGTTTTGAATAGTGTTTGCTTTCGCTACCGAGGTATAAAAAGCACTTAATTTATGGTTTTTGTTGTATAAAAAAGAAATTTTAGGAGCTAGTTTTTTTGCTTTTATATAATAGTTTCTGTTGTTGAAATTTTCGGTTTCTGAATGGTTGGTTGAGGTGTTTCCTAATAAATCAATTAACCAAAAATCACCCAATTTATGTTGGTATTCTAGTTGATGTATATTGGTGTTGTTTTCTTGATTTCCTGTAAAAAATTGTTGTTTATTTTTAGAAGTTCCGTAGGTGAAAATAAGGCTGTGTTTTTGCAAACTTCTATTAAAATACAGGTTGTTTCTTAAGTTGTATTGTAAAGAAATAAGTTTGTTTTTATCAAAATTAAACGGATTTAAATGAAAGGAGTTTTCAGTTCTCTCTTGTTCGTTAGCAACCGTTAAAAAACTCTGATTGTAAAAATGAGAAAGCATTTTTTTTACGCCTTTTTGTTGTTGCCATTTTTTAAAATTTATACTAAATGTTTGCTGCCATTTTGCACGTTGTGTAGCAATATAATGCAAGTTTGGTAAAGGCACACGTAAATAAGAAGCTTGGTCTTGGTATTGCGCAATTTCAAACTCATCTAAGTCTTTTATGCCATCGTTATTATAGTCAATCCACGTGTAAAAACCTTGTCCAGGTTCGGTTTTTATATACACGTAATCTTGTCTTGCAACGTTACCTGATGATGTTTCGTAGGTAGTTCCTAAAATTAAAAAATTTTGGAACAAACGTTGATTGTAAACTATTTTAGAGTTTAAAGATTTTTCATTTGCGGTAAATTTATTTTGTGTACGTCTGTAATTTGCATAAATAGATAAATTGCTTCTTTTATTTTGGATGATTTTACTCTGTACATACAACGTTTTTCTGTTGTTAACTTGTGTAAATTGATTGTTCTTAATACTGTCGTTTGTACGATAATTTACTCCAAATTTTACAAATACTTTTGTAGAATCTCCGATACCGATAAAACCTTCATATTCATTAAATTTATGACTGGTATTTATAAAATTTTGATTGATTTTCTTGATACGTTCGTTACTTTCGGTTTGTGTAAAAGCTCCTAACCAACTTTTAGAAAAAAAATGAGTTATGTTGGCTTTTGCCCTTAAAAAAGTATTTTTTTCGATGGTAGAATTGCTATTTAAAAAACTACTTTTTGTAGAGAATACCGTTTTTTTAATGCGTAAATTACTGGTTAATTCATGTTTGTTCCCTGTAAAATTTGCAAATGATAATTGTTTAAAATTGTAGGATATAAATTCGTTTTCATTTTTTTGAAATGACAATTTCCCACCTGTTTCTTGCTGATTTCCTGTTGGGTTTACCAAATTCCAATCTCGCTGAAATTCAATAGATTGAAATCGTTGTACGGTTTTAAAATTTTGATGAATAAACTGATAATCGAACGTGCTTTTTAACTGCCATTTGCTATCGATTATAACTTGTTGCCAATTGATGCGTGTTGCCAATCCTTTATTCTTTTGATTGTCAATCGTAGAAAACAAATTGGCATCTTGGTTACTAAATGCAATTTCTGTTTCAATGCTTGTTTTTTTAGTAGGAGTAAACGAAGAAGTAAGTACACCTATTTGTAATTTTTCAGGAGCAATTAATTGAATTACAGGATTGTAATCTCCTAAATTTATGCCAACAAATTTATAAATAGTACCAATAGCAATGGTGCTGTCTAAGATATAATTTCCTTTATTTGTTCCAACATTGGTAAAAGTAACTGTGTATAAATCGGTGTTTTCATCGGTAGAATATTCAAAAGTTTCAAGAGTTCCTACCATGGTTTTTTTGTACAAAATTTTGTTCTCAGAGTAAGTGTCTAAAAAAGCACTCGGAGAAACCATTAAACTGCTATTGTTACCTGCATTTGCTAATATTTGCTTTTGGCTGTTGCTTAAATTTTGTTGTAACGGACTGTTTTTTGCATCATTTTCATTATAAAAATATCCTGAAATGCTAAATTTATCAGCCTTATAAGTAGCTTTTTCATAGGTAATAAAACGAGTGTAATTTCTATCGGAATATTGAAACTCTATCACAATACGCATGTCTTTTGTAATCGGATACGTTGTATTAAACCTAATTTCTGCCAAATTATAATCGATTAAATAATCATTTTTATCGCCTCTTTTAAGCAGATTGCCATTTACAAACACTTTTTCGCTGCCCCCAACAATAATAATTCCAGGAGTATTATTTGCTCCGTAAACTTTATAAGGACCTTGATTCCCTTCCGTTCCTGTAAATTTATAGGAAGAAAACTTTCCTCTAACTACAGCTCCTGATGCTAAAATCTGCGTATTTTTATTGACAGAGGCTTCTACCTCTAATCCTGCCACCTGTTTTTCGAAATGCAAAAAATGACTTTCGTTGTTTTTTAACGAAATATCGCCTGCTTTAACGCGCCATTTTTTGCTGTACATTTCAATAAAAATTCGATCAAAATCAGTAATATTTTGTGAATAGCCATTTTCTTGTAACGGTATATTGGTATCGTAAATATTCGCTCTAAGTGTAACGTCTTTAGAGAGTTTTCCAGAGATTTCTAAGTTTAGTTCTGCATTGGTTACTGCATTTTGATTGTTGCCAGAAGTGACACCTCGTACAATAAATCCTTTGGTTTTCAATCCGTCAAAAAGAGTAATATCAGTAGCCTTTTTATTGCTTTTTAAACTGTAGAGTTGCAAGGTGTTTTTTGTAGTGGGTACAATCAATTTTTTATCATAAGGAATGTATGTTTTTGTAATAAAATTTGGGTATAAATAATACTCAACAGTTATTTTTCGATATTTTTTTGAGTTGATGATTAGTTGCGATTTGCTAAAATCGATTTGATAGTTTCTAGAAGAAATAATGTGAGAAACACTGTCTAAAACTTTAAATTTATACGGATTGATGCTGAGTGAATCTACAAGAATGCTATCGTTTTTAATCAAAAATATTTTTGACCGAAATTCTTTCGATTTTTTTTGAGCATACCCAAAAAACCCGAAGCATAAAAATAGTAAAACAAGATGTTTTTTGGTCATAAAACAGTAACGTACAATGTGCAAAAATAGTTTATTCTATGTTGTAAATTCAAAGAAAAAAAGAGTCTATAAAAATGAAAAATTTATAAATTATCGATACTTTTTTAGATAAAATCAATATCAACTCATAATTTTTATTAAATTGTGCCCTATAAAATGATTGTTTTTAATGTAACCAACGCACAATCATTTTCTTACACTATTTATGAGTTTAATACAGCTAACTATTAAAGGAATTTCCTACAGCCAAACACAAAGCGGAGCGTATGCATTAGTTTTGAGTGAGATGAACGGAAAAAGAACATTACCCATTATTATTGGTGCTTTTGAGGCACAATCTATTGCTATCGCTTTAGAAAAAGAAATAAAACCACCCAGACCGTTAACGCATGATTTGTTTAAAACCTTTGCAGATCGGTTTTTAATCAATGTAAAACAAGTGATAATTCATAAATTGGTAGATGGCGTTTTCTTT
This sequence comes from uncultured Flavobacteriaceae bacterium, assembly GCA_947311815.1. Classification (GTDB taxonomy): domain Bacteria; phylum Bacteroidota; class Bacteroidia; order Flavobacteriales; family Flavobacteriaceae; genus Polaribacter. The sequence continues at coordinate 2,325 of CAMZMA010000062.1, read as the reverse complement.
TCTAGCTTAATTTGTGAGCATAACGGAGTAGAAGAAATTATTGATGCAAGAACCTCAGATGCCATTGCTATTGCAGTTCGTTTTCAAGCACCCATTTACACCTATGTAACTATTTTAGAAAAAGCAGGAGTGTTTCTTAAAATTGAAGAAGAATTGGCGATGAATGATGCAGGGGTAGAGCCTGAAGAGATGTTAGTAGATTTAGACGAGCCTAAAGAAAACACAGGTTTTTCTAAATATACTTTACAAGAATTACACGATCAGTTAAACGAAGCTGTTGCAAACGAAAACTACGAATTAGCCGCTGAAATTAGAGATGAAATTAGCAAAAGACCTTAAACTAAAAATGATATTATTTATGAAAAAATTACTATTTACACTGTTTTTAATGATTTCGGTTGTTGGATTTTCTCAAGACACAACAACTCAAAAAGATTCAGTTATAGTTGCAACTACAAGTTCAGACGGAACAAAAATAGTACTCGATAAAACTACAGATACGAAAGAAACCAAGATAGTTAAAGATGTAAATAAAACTGTAAAAGTAAAAGAGACTGTTGTTAAAAGTCAAGGGTTTTCTTTTGGAAGTATGTGGCGCGGAGTTTTAGGGATGATTTCCTTACTATTTATTGCATTTCTATTTAGCAGTAACAGGAAATCGATAGATTGGAAAACAGTTGGGTTAGGTTTGTTTTTTCAGTTAATAATTGCTGTTGGAGTATTAAAAGTACCATTTGTGCAAAAAATATTTGAAGCAGTTGGAGGCTTGTTTGTAAGCGTCTTAAATTATACAAGATCTGGTAGTGAATTTCTCTTTGGAGGAATGATGAATATCGAATCTTTTGGTTTTATTTTTGCTTTTCAAGTACTGCCAACAATTATTTTCTTTTCTGCATTAACGTCGTTGTTATTTTATTTAGGGATTATTCAAAAAGTAGTAAAAGTAATGGCTTGGTCACTCTCTAAAGTGTTAAAAATTTCTGGAGCAGAAAGTTTATCTGTTGCAGGAAATATTTTCTTAGGACAAACAGAAGCACCGTTGTTAATCAAAGCATATTTAGAAAAAATGAACAAATCTGAAATGTTGTTGGTTATGATTGGTGGTATGGCAACCGTAGCAGGAGCAGTTTTAGCAGCCTATATTGGTTTTCTTGGAGGAGATGACCCTGTATTAAGATTAAAATTTGCAAAACATTTATTAGCTGCGTCAGTAATGGCAGCACCAGGAGCTATAGTAATTTCTAAAATTTTGTTCCCACAAACAGAAAAAATCAATACAGATGTGCAAGTTTCATCAGAAAAAATAGGAACAAATATTTTAGATGCAATCGCAAAAGGAACTACCGAAGGATTGCAATTAGCTATGAATGTTGGAGCAATGTTATTGGTTTTTGTAGCTTTTATTGCCATGATAAATGGTATTTTAGGATGGGTAGGAGATGTTACTTCTCTTAATTCTTGGATGGTAGCAAATACACCATACGCAAGTTTTTCTTTAGAAGCTATTTTAGGATATGTTTTTGCACCTTTAATGTGGTTAGTTGGTGTAGCAAAAGAAGATATGGCGCTTATGGGGCAATTGCTTGGTATTAAACTAGTTGCTAGTGAGTTTGTCGGTTATATTCAATTAGCAGAATTAAAAGACATGGCAAATGCGGTACATTTATCGTATAATAAATCAATTATTATGGCAACATATATGTTGTGTGGATTTGCCAATTTTGCATCTATCGGTATTCAAATTGGTGGTATAGGTTCTTTAGCACCAGGACAACGTAAAACATTATCAGAATTTGGTATGAAAGCATTAATAGGAGGTACAATAGCTTCTTTAATGTCGGCAACTATTGCAGGTATGATTATAGGGTAGGATTAGGTAAATGGTTGTGGGTAAACGCTAAAAGAATGCGTAATTTTAGGAAATTAGATGTTTGGAATGATTCACGAAAACTTGTAAAAGATATTTATTTATTAACGAGTAAGTTGCCAAATACTGAAAAATTCGGTTTAATTTCGCAAATGAATAGATGTGTAATATCAATCCCTTCAAATATCGCTGAAGGATCTGCAAAAGAATCACAAAAAGATTTCGTCAGATTTTTACAAATTAGTTTAGGATCTGCATTTGAATTAGAAACACAAATAATATTATGTACAGATTTAGAATTCTTACTTCAGGACGAAACTTCTATTGTTATAGAAAAAGTACAAATATTACAAAAACGAATTTCCAGTTTAATAAAATATGTTAAAATAAAGGTGTAATTTTACATTTACCCTTTACCTAAAACCTTTTACCTTATAATGAAACAATATTTAGATTTA
>CAMZMA010000061.1 GCA_947311815.1 uncultured Flavobacteriaceae bacterium | reverse complement strand
ATTACCAACATACGGCATGTTTTGTTCTTGCCATGAAACATTGTCTTTTTGAGTCGGATTTTTCTCTAAAACGCCATTCAATCGTTCGTTAATTTGTGCAAAAATATCTTGTATGGGTTGCTGTTTATTAGATCGAACTCTACTAATATATCTAGTACCTGGTTGCACATTAAATTTTACACTTGCAAAACCCGCACCGTCTTGACCACGGTTGTGTTGTTTTTCCATTAACAAATACATTTTGTTAATTCCGTAAAAAGCTGTTCCGTATTTGTCTTTATAAAATTGTAGGGGTTTTAAAAGGCGAACCATTGCGATTCCGCATTCGTGTTTTAACGCGTCACTCATTTTAATTGTAGTTTTTTAGTTGTGTTGTTTGTTGTTGTTTTTTGTTATTAGTTTGCTTCAGTTCGTTTCGACTTCGCTCAACGACCTACGCTCAACGAACGATGATTACAAAATATAAAAAAATCCGCATTGTTAGACGCGGATTTGTATTTATGATAATTCAATATCAAATTGTGTTAGTTCTTTAAAAGCCTGTAAGCGAGTTTTCACTTCATCTGCCGTTAACTCCTCCATACGTTGTGTACCAAATTTTTCTACACAAAACGATGCTAAGTTAGAACCGTAAATAATCGCATTTTTCATATTGTTAAACGATACGTCTTCGGTTTTGGCTAAATATCCGCAGAAACCTCCTGCAAACGTATCTCCTGCTCCTGTTGGGTCAAAAACTTCTGCTAAGGGTAATGCTGGTGCGTAAAACATTTTTCCTTCGTTAAATAACAACGCTCCGTGTTCTCCTTTTTTAATCACTACATATTTTGGTCCCATTGTGTGGATTTTCTTCGCGGCATTTACCAATGAATACTCACCACTTAATTGACGTGCTTCTTCATCATTTATAGTAATAACATCTACACGTTTTAATACGGTGTGCAAATCATTTAAAGCAATATCCATCCAAAAATTCATGGTATCTAACACCACTAATTTTGGTGTTTCTTCCATTTGATCTAAAACAGATGCTTGCGTTAACGGATGTAAATTACCCAACATTACAATCGCTGCATTTTTAAATTTTTGAGGCACAACGGGTGCAAAATGTTCTAATACATTTAATTCTGTAATTAAAGTATCGCGAGAATTCATATCGTTATGGTATTTACCACTCCAAAAGAACGTTTTGCCTTCTTTGATGATTTCAATACCTGTTGTGTCAATTCCTTTGTTGTTCATCATATCTAAATACGACTGCGGAAAATCGCCACCAACCACAGAAACTACACCTGTTTTTACACCAAATTGAGATGCTGCTAAACTCACATAAGTTCCTGATCCTCCTAAAATTTTATCGGTTTTACCGAAAGGTGTTTCAATAGCGTCAAAAGCTACTGTACCTACTGCTAGTAATTTACTCATTCTTGTTCTAACCTTCCCTTACTTCGACTTCGCTCAGTAACCCACTTCGACTTCGCTCAGTTACCTACTTCGACCCTGTCTGTCAACAGGCAAAATCCGCTCAGTTCAAAAGAGAAGGATTTGTTAATTAATCCTCAAGAAAAAGAACGATATCCCTTTCTTTTTCTTAAAATATTTTATTTGTTATTTATAATGATTCTTTATTAATAATTTTACCGTAATTTTGCTTTTTACAAAATACCGATTTTTATCGGCACAAAAATAAGTTTAAAAAATGACTATCAAAGAAATACAAGAAGAAATTATTGACGAATTTTCTTTTTTTGAAGATTGGATGGAACGCTATGAATATATTATAGAGCTTGGGAAATCTTTACCTTTAATTGATGCGCAACACAAATTAGACGAAAACATTATTAAAGGTTGCCAATCTAAAGTTTGGTTGTTTTCTGAATTAAAAAACGACAAACTTATTTTTACTGCCGATGGTGATGCTATTTTAACCAAAGGAATGATAGCCTTACTATTGCGTGTGTTTTCTAATCAAAAACCGCAAGATGTTTTAGAAGCAAACACTAATTTTATTGACGAAATTGGTTTGAAAGAACATTTAAGCCCCACAAGAGCCAACGGACTGGTTTCTATGATAAAACAAATAAAAATGTATGCGTTGACACAACAAACTAAAATAACAAACTAAAAAATATTATTTATTTTACTTTTAACTGTATCATTTACACTTATAACAAATAAAAATGACCGAAGATAAAATACAAGAAATTGGCGATAAAATTGTAAGCGTTTTAAAAACCATTTACGACCCAGAAATACCCGTTGATATTTATGAACTCGGGTTAATTTATGATGTTTTTGTAAATGATGAAAACGATGCCAAAATATTAATGACACTTACATCGCCCAATTGCCCTGTTGCCGAAAGTTTACCTGTTGATATTGAAGAAAAGGTAAAAACGATGAAAGAAATTAACAACTGTGAGGTAGAAATCACCTTTGATCCTACATGGACACAAGACATGATGAGCGAAGAAGCGAAGTTAGAGTTAGGGATGTTGTAGACTAGTTGTTAGTTGTTAGTTGTGGGTTTTCAGTTGTGGGTTGTAATTTTTTTATTAACTCAAAAGTCTTGAATCTCGACTCTCGTTTCTAGTATCTTGTTTCTTGTCTCTTTTTTCTTGTTTTTTGTTTCTTTACTCATAAAAAAGGTATCTTTGAGAACAATCTAAAAATCAACTATTATGTTTGTAGGTCATTATGCCGCTGCTTTTGCTTTAAAAGGAAAAGAAAAAGGCGCATCTTTAGGAATGCTTTTTATAGCCACTCAATTTGTAGATATTTTATTTTTTCCGTTTGTTTTAGCAGGCTTCGAGAATTTAAAATTCGTAAAAAACTTTACTGCCGTAAACGATTTTAATATGGATTATTATCCGTTTACTCACAGTTTGATGGGGGCTGTTTTTTGGAGTCTTTTATTTTATGCTTTGTATTATTTTATCATCACCAAAAAAAATAAAAACATTGCTATTGTAATGGCAATTGCCATAGTATCTCATTGGTTTACCGATTTAATTGTACACACACCCGATTTACCTTTGATTGATGGCGAACCAAAATTTGGTCTCGGCATATGGAACAACAAATTAGCAACATACTGTACAGAAGCCGTTTTATTACTTGGTAGCTTGTTCTATTATCTTAAAAAAACAACTGCCAACTCAAACATTGGTAAATATGCCGCAAGCGGATTTGTAGCCTTTTTATTAGCAATTAATTACCTAAACCTGTATGTATTACCTGCCAATGATGATATTACATCGCTTACCATTTCTGCGTTGTTCTTTTATTTTCTCTTTGCACTTATTGCATATTTTATTGACAAAAAAAGAACTTAATGGAAAACGAAATTATTAATAGAGTTGCCAACAGTCAATTAATTACCATCGATTTAGAAGATTATTATCCCTCAGGAAAAAGACTGTTGTTTGATATTAAAGATTGGTTGTTTCAAGAAATTATTTTAAAAGAAAAAGATTTTAGAGCTTTTGTTGATGCGCATAATTGGGCACAATATCAAGATTATTTTATAGCACTAACTTGTTCTGTAGATGCTATTATTCCTTCTTGGGCGTACTTGTTAATTGCTACAAAAATAAGTCCGTTTGCAAAAAAAGTAATAGTTGGTCATCTGGAGTTATTAGAAACTGTTATTTATCAAGACATCATACAGAATTTAGATATTTCTGATTTTAACAACAAACCTATCATTATAAAAGGATGTGCCAACAAACCGATACCAGCATCTGCTTACACGCTGTTGATTGAAAAAATTCAACCAGTTGCAAAAAGTATTTTGTTTGGCGAAGCGTGTTCTACTGTGCCGCTTTATCGGAAGAAAAAATAATTAAAGTTAGCATAAAAGTGACTTTCATAAAATTATGTTGTCTAAAAGAAAAAGCATAATTTTGCACGCGTAAAAATAAAAAACAACAACATGAAAAAATTAGTATTCACTTTTGCTTTGTTTGTAGGCTTAACTGCATTGGCACAAGAAAAAGACAGCATACCTTCTTATTGGAAAAAAGGCGGTAACATTACTTTATTAGGAAATCAATCTTCATTTTCTAACTGGGTTGCAGGGGGTAATAACTCTGTAGCAGCAACTTTAGGTTTAAACTACAACTTTAATTACGCCAAAGACAAACTAACTTGGGACAATACTATTATTGTACAATATGGTTTGAGCGACACTAAAGGTGTAGGAAACAGAAAAACAGATGACAGATTTGAGTACAATACTTTAATTGGCAAAAAAACTGGCGGACATTGGTATTATTCTTTCTTCTTAAACCTACGCTCTCAGTTCTCTGACGGATTTGATTATACCACAACACCAAATACCAAAACATCTGGTTTCTTTTCTCCAGGATATTTAACTTTTGGACCTGGTATGTTATGGAAAAAATCTGATAATTTTAAAATAAATTTAGCTCCAGCCACCTCTAAAATAACTTTTGTTTCTTCTGATTTATCAGGAAGCTATGGTACAGACCCAGGAAAAACAACCAATTATGAATTAGGTTTTTACGGATCGTTATACCATAAAACAAGTATTATGAAAAATGTTTCTATGGAAAACATTATAAATGTATATACCAATTACTTAAGCAAACCTCAAAATATTGATATTAACCATCAATTAAACTTTGTGATGCAAATTAATAAGTATTTATCTACCAATTTAAGTTTCCAATCTATTATTGATGATGATGCTTCTAAAAGAGTTCAATTTAAAGAAGTTTTTGGTTTAGGTGCTAATTATATTTTCTAAACTGATTTCATTCTCACACATAAAAAAAACCGCTAATTGCGGTTTTTTTTATGGAATTATTTTTACAAAATCATTAAAGGCAACATAATAAGGTTGATCTTTAAAAACAGGATTTTCAACACTTTCTGCATTGGCAATACCAACGCCTGCAAACCAAACTTTGGCGTTTTGTTTTTTGGCGTGTTCTTTAAAAGTTTCCATCCAAATAGCATCGTATTCTTCTGATGGATTTTGAATATTATGAACCGTTTTTACCAAGACAAAAATGGTAGGTTCGCCTTTTTTATACAATACAAATTGAGGGTGTTTTTTTAATTGGCTATTTATTGCCACAAACTCATACCCCATTTTTTGTAGTTTTTCTCCTACAATATTCATCCCAAGATTATGTAACTCTTGTTGGGTAAGTACTTGCATTATCTTTTCTTATTTTTTTTAGAGAAGCTTTTTGTTCCTTTAGATTGTGGTTTTTTATATTTTCTGGCAATTTCTCTTTTATAAGAACCTCCTAAATTTACTTTTTGGTTTTTTTCGCTTTTTTCATGAAATGCGGGTCCTGGTACATACTCTAATTTTGTTCTATTTTTAGAAACTTCTCTATCTTCTCTTGGTCGCTCATCTTCTGTAAGTTGCTTAGAAATTTCTACTTCTTCTGGAAACGCCATTACTGGAATGGTAAAGTCCATCAATGTTTCTATATTTTTTTTTGCTTCTTGCTCTTTTTCTGTTGAAAAAAGAATGGTTTTCCCTTCGTGTTCTGCCCTACCAGTTCTACCAATTCGGTGCATATAGTTTTCAGGAAAAGGCGGTGTATCAAAATTAATAACGTGCGATATTTCATCTAAATCCAATCCACGTGCCATTACATCGGTAGCTACTAAAATACGGTTCATGCCATCATCAAACTGACGAATAGAGCGAATCCTATAATTTTGTGTTTTATTTGAATGTATTACACAAATTTCATCAGCAAAAGATTCATCTAAAGACTCGAACAATCTATCTGCACTTCTTTTATTAGAAACAAAAACCAACACCTTTGTAAAGGTATTTTTATCTTGTAGTAAATGATTTAACAGGTTTACTTTGGTATAAAAATTAGGAACATTATATGATTGTTGTGCAATATTATCAAGCGGAGTACCGCTTACTGCTACTGATATTTTTGTTGGATTTTTAAAGAAATCATCAATTAAAATAGCTACATCATCAGTCATGGTTGCAGAAAACATAATATTTTGTCTTCTTTCTGGTAGTAAATCAAATATATTTAAAAGCTGAAAACGAAAGCCTAAATCTAACATTACATCAACTTCATCAATTACTAATTTTTGAATGGTTTTTAACTTTAGTACTTTACTTAATGCCAAATCATACAATCGCCCAGGTGTTGCAACAATAATATCTGTACCTTTAGCTACCGCTTGTTTTTGGGTATTGATATTTGTACCACCATAAACGCCCAACACTCTTAAAGTAATATACGAAGCTAATTTTTCTATTTCTTCTACCACTTGCAACACCAACTCT
>CAMZMA010000060.1 GCA_947311815.1 uncultured Flavobacteriaceae bacterium | reverse complement strand
TTTATTTTAAAACAAATTGTCAAATAACTTTAATATCTTTGCCATTCATAAATTAAATAAAATATGGCTGACGATAAAAAAGTAATATTTTCCATGTCTGCTTTGAGCAAAAGCTACGATGGAGGAAACAAACAAGTATTAAAGAACATCTATTTAAGTTTTTTTTACGGAGCAAAAATCGGAATTTTAGGATTAAACGGTTCTGGTAAATCTACCTTATTAAAAATAATTGCAGGTTTAGAAAAAAATTATCAAGGTGATGTAGTTTTCGCTCCAAATTATACCGTAGGATATTTATCGCAAGAACCAAAATTAGACGATGAAAAAACCGTTATTGATATTGTAAAAGAAGGCGTTTCCGAAACTGTAGCAGTATTAGATGAATATCATAAAATTAACGATATGTTTGGTTTGGAAGAAGTATATTCCGATGCTGATAAGATGGAAAAACTAATGAATCGTCAAGCAGAATTACAAGATAAAATTGACGCTTTAGATGCTTGGGAATTGGATACCAAACTTGAAATAGCAATGGATGCACTTAGAACACCACCAAGCGATACTCCAATTAAAAATTTATCAGGAGGAGAACGCAGACGAGTAGCACTTTGCCGACTTTTACTAAAGCAACCAGATGTTTTATTGTTAGACGAACCAACCAATCATTTAGATGCCGAATCCGTACATTGGTTAGAACATCATTTACACAGTTATAAAGGAACAGTAATTGCCGTAACACACGATAGATACTTTTTGGATAATGTTGCAGGTTGGATTTTAGAACTAGATAGAGGTGAAGGTATTCCTTGGAAAGGAAATTATTCCTCTTGGTTGGAACAAAAATCCGATAGAATGGCAAAAGAGGAAAAACAAGAATCTAAACGTCAAAAAACCTTAAAAAGAGAGCTAGAATGGGTTAGGCAAGGAGCAAAAGGGAGACAAGCAAAATCAAAAGCACGTTTAAGTAGTTATGAAAAATTATTAAACCAAGATATAAAGCAAGTTGAGGAAAAATTAGAAATTTATATACCTAATGGTCCACGACTTGGTAATAAAGTTATTGAAGCTAAAAATGTATCCAAAGCATTTGGCGAAAAATTACTTTACGACGATTTAAACTTTAATTTACCACCAAATGGAATTGTAGGAATTATAGGTCCTAATGGAGCAGGAAAAACTACTATTTTTAAGATGATTATGGGTGAAGAGAAACCTGATAATGGTGTTTTTGAAGTAGGAGAAACGGCAAAAATTGCTTATGTAGATCAACGTCATTCTAATATTGACCCTGAAAAAACTATTTGGGAAAATTTTGCCGATAGTCAAGAACAAATAATGATGGGAGGAAAAATGGTAAATTCTAGAGCGTATTTAAGTCGTTTTAATTTTAGTGGAGCAGAGCAAAATAAAAAAGTTTCCATGCTTTCGGGAGGAGAACGAAACCGATTACATTTAGCAATGACTCTACGAGAAGAAGGAAACGTACTTTTATTGGATGAACCAACCAACGATTTAGATGTGAATACGTTACGAGCATTAGAAGAAGGTTTGGAAAATTTTGCAGGTTGTGCTGTTGTGATTTCGCATGATAGATGGTTTCTAGATAGAATTTGTACACATATTTTAGCTTTTGAAGGCGATAGTAATGTATATTTCTTTGAAGGAAGTTTTTCCGAATACGAAGAAAATAAAAAGAAAAGACTTGGCGGAGATTTAATGCCAAAACGAATTAAATATCGTAAATTAACTAGATAAAAAATACGAATTTAAAACGATTATTTACGAATATATAATTGTATAGTTTTATTTGATTAAATCGTTTTACTTTAGAGGTATCTTAAAGTTAAAGTTATGATGAAATCAAATCCGTTAAAGTCTGAATTAGATGCAATTTTAAATTTTGACTCTTTTTTTACGGCAAATAAAAAAAAGACAAATGTTGTTTTGAAAGTTGTTAAAAATACGATTCCTAGTTTTGAGAAAAACATGTTAGAAGTACAGATTCTGTTTAAAGAATTAAAACGTAAAAAATCAAATATTGAAGTTGTGGCTTAAGCTAATAATTATAAATCCCTCAATTATATTGCAAAACATGTAACAATAATAGTATTATTGTTACATGTTTTTTTAGAACGATACAAATGGTTATTTGATTACATATGTGTTTTCATATATGAATCCACTGCATTGTTAAAAAACAGCTTAAATTGTTAATAAAACATCGCTTTTTTATTAAAAAAATATTGTTCAAAATATAGACTTATTGTATATTGCATCCTTGTAAAATGAATAAAAATTTAATTTAATATTTATGACAGAAGGAGAAAAAATAATTCCTATTAATATTGAGGATGAAATGAAAAGTGCTTACATCGATTATTCGATGTCTGTTATTGTTTCAAGAGCATTGCCTGATGTACGAGACGGTCTGAAACCAGTTCACCGTAGAGTATTGTTTGGAATGCACGAATTAGGAATTAAAGCTACAGGAGCTCATAAAAAATCCGCTAGAGTTGTAGGTGAAGTTTTAGGGAAGTATCACCCGCATGGTGATACATCTGTTTATGATGCAATGGTACGTATGGCTCAACATTGGTCGTTACGCTACCCATTAGTAGATGGTCAAGGTAACTTCGGATCGGTAGATGGAGATAGTCCAGCGGCAATGCGTTATACAGAAGCTAGACTAAAAAAAATAGCAGAAGAGTTGTTATCTGATTTAGACAAAGAAACAGTAGATTTCTCGCCAAATTTTGATGACACACTTTCTGAACCTGTTGTTTTACCAACACGTGTTCCTACTTTATTAATCAATGGAGCATCAGGTATTGCTGTAGGTATGGCTACCAACATGGCACCACATAACCTTACAGAGGTCATCAATGGGACAATTGCATACATTGACAATAGAGATATTGATATTGATGGACTGATGCAATACATAAAAGCTCCCGATTTCCCTACAGGTGGAATCATTTACGGATATGAAGGGGTTAAAAATGCATTCCATGAAGGAAAAGGTAGGATTGTAATGAGAGCAAAAGCTACTATCGAAGAAATTCGTGAAGGACGAGAAGCTATCATAGTAACCGAGATTCCATATCAAGTGAATAAAGCAGATATGATTGCTAAAACTGCTGCTTTAGTGAATGATGGGAAAATAGCAGGAATTTCCGAACTTAGAGATGAATCAGATCGTAATGGAATGCGAATAGTTTACGAAATAAAAAGAGATGCTATCTCTAATGTAGTATTAAACAAACTATTTAAATACACCGCTCTACAAACCTCATTCTCAATAAATAACATAGCACTTGTAAATGGAAGACCTGAGGTTCTCAACCTCAAGGATATGATTTATCACTTCGTAGAACACAGACACGAAGTAGTGATTCGTAGAACCAAATACGAATTGAGAAAGGCAGAAGAAAGAGCGCATATATTAGAAGGTTTAATCATTGCTTCGGATAACATTGACGAAGTAATTAAAATAATCAGAGCATCTAAAAATGCAGATGAAGCAAGAGCAAACTTAATCGAAAGATTCAAATTATCGGAGATTCAATCTAAGGCAATTGTTGAAATGAGATTGCGTCAACTTACCGGACTTGAACAAGATAAGCTTCGAGCTGAATATGACGACATCATGAAAACCATTACCGACTTAAAGGATATACTTTCTTCAGAAGATAGGAGAATGAGCATCATTAAAGAGGAACTAATAGAAATCAAAGATAAATATGGTGACGAGAGAAGATCTATCATAGAATACTCTGCTTCAGAAATGAGTATTGAAGATTTGATTCCAGACGATGAAGTTGTAGTAACCATAAGTCATGCAGGATACATAAAACGAACAAAACTTGACGAATACAAAGTACAGCACAGAGGAGGAGTAGGATCTAAAGGAACACAAACTAGAGATAAAGACTTCTTAGAAGAGTTATTTGTTGCCACGAACCACAACTTCCTATTGGTGTTTACAGAACAAGGAAGATGCTTTTGGATGCGAGTATTTGAAATTCCAGAAGGATCAAAAGCCTCAAAAGGAAGAGCCATACAAAACCTAATAAACATACCGCAAGACGATAAAGTAAAAGCATACATCAATGTAAACAACTTAAAAGATGAAGAATATGTAAATAACAACTTCATTGTGATGTGTACTAAAAACGGTATCATAAAGAAAACCAAATTAGAAGCCTATTCTAGACCAAGAACTAATGGGATTAATGCCATTGGAATTCGTGAAGGAGATGAACTATTGGAAGCTAAACTTACAAACGGTAACAATGAAATACTCATGGCCTTGAAATCAGGTAGAGCAATTCGATTCCCAGAAGCTAAAGTAAGATCAATGGGACGAACAGCATCTGGAGTTAGAGGAATACGTTTATCTCACGAAAAAGATGAAGTAATAGGTATGGTATGCGTTGAAGACTTCTCAAACACAATATTAGTAGTCTCTGAGAAAGGATATGGCAAACGTACTTTACTAAACGACCCTGAAACAGGAGATGCTATATATAGAGTTACCAATAGAGGCGGAAAAGGAGTTAAAACCCTCAACGTAACGGACAAAACAGGAGAACTGGTAGCAATAAAAGTAGTTACAGATGATGATGATATTATGATTATTAACAAGTCTGGTATTATTATTCGTATGCACGTAGATTCTTTAAGAACTATGGGGAGAGCAACTCAAGGAGTACGTCTAATCAAGCTGAGAGGCAAAGATGAAATAGCTGCTGTAGCAAAAGTAGAAAGAGATGACGAAGATGAAGATGTGCTAGAAGGTATGGAGGATGTAACTCCTACATCAGGAGGTTCTGAAGAAGAATAAACGCACTAAATTTCAAACACATAAAAAAGCCATTGCAGACTGCAATGGCTTTTTTTTATGACTATTTTTAGACCTTTTTAAAATTAACTCGAATTCGCTATGAAATGCTAAACAAGCACTAGAGCGATTCTGGAAAATAAAAAAAATGCTTATCCGTTACTTTCCCAAATAAAAAACAAGTTTGTAAAAGGTGTTTTTATACAAAACGGAAAAACTATTTTTTGAAAGTGCTAATATTTGATGAAAAACAGATTCTTTTTGACTACCCTCAACATTGAGGGTCTTTTGTTGTATAAATGCGTGGGACGTGGGGCGTAGATTACCGAACGCTTACTTTAGAACTTGTTCTATTCTAGATGTCAAGGCAACAGAAATATATGATGCCCTCAACTATAAAACAGCACCTTTTTTAGATTAAAATCCTTGTTACCCGAATTCTAAATCAGACGCCACGAATCACCCTGTATAAAGGAAGTTTGGATTTTACAAAGTCAAGTTGGGTTTAAACCATATTTATTGCCAATGCACAAATAGGTTAGGATAATGCTTCGCAGTTTCCTGTAACTTTAGCATGGCTCAAAAGACAAGGTTGAAAAGATTATAATCTCTCCCTAAAATAACGTCATTTGTTCGCTTTCATCATCTGCGTCTTTTATTGGATTGTTCTTTTTCTTCTTTGGGGTTTCTTTTTTCGTATCTTTAGAATCTTCAATATCCTCTTTAGGTGATGACACCTCCCATTCTACTTCGATTGGACCTTCATCTTTTATAGGAGTGATTACTTCTGACTCTGTTTTAGGAGCTTCATTCGGAAGCAATACCGCTTCGTCTTCGATTGCCTCGTTAGATCCGTTGTTTTCCATTGGGTTTGCTTCTGTCTCTAGTTCTGATGAAACTTCATCTTTAAGGGAGATAAACTCTTCCTCTACCTCCTCCACAGGCCACTCCTCTCCTTCCATTGTATCAAGCAATGATATTTCCTTTATTTTGAGCTTGGTCAATTGATTACCTATTGCTTTATATCCTTTTACATCAATGATATTGTTTAGTTCTTCTATCTTATCGGGTAGGTGTTTGGTCTCTCTCAACCTTTTGTTGTATTCAATCTTAATTTTTGGCAAGTATTGCGTAGAGGCAACCACCAATTCTGTTCCTTCATCTTCTGGTATGAACAAAACTCTTTTGCTTGATTTTTCAACTAAGAATCGTTTTACATAGTATAATTCTTTTTCTACATTCCAATAAACACAAGCTACAGGACGCTCTGGAACCCATTTTTCTATGGAGATTAAATCATCATCAAATTTTGTGGCTAATTCAAATCCTGACAACTTATAGTTACCGGATTGGTGGAGTGTCAGTATTTTATCATCACCTTTAAATTGTCCTAGGTATTTCCCCCTTCCTTCATCATTTAATCTTCTCACTACATCGTCCCACCATACTTTACGAGCGGCCAATGTTGACCCTCCAACTTCTTTTTGTTCTACTTTAGATATTAATTCTTTGGTTGCTCTATTTCCTTTCGAACTTCTTCCTTTTATGATTAATTCTCCAAAATCTATATCAAATTTCACTTTCTTTAGATGCGGTCTTGGTCTAAGTTTTACAGTTACCACTTCTCTTCTACCGTTAGGGTTATGAGAAAAATAAAATAATTTAGAACCTTTAGCTCCATTGGTTAAATCATATTCTTTTTCTCTTGTAATTGAGCTTACATTGAATCGTTTCATATACGAAGGGCCACCTTTCCCATCTTGATATACCATG
>CAMZMA010000059.1 GCA_947311815.1 uncultured Flavobacteriaceae bacterium | reverse complement strand
CATAAACCCTGAAAATTGGAGTAAAAATGGACAACCTAAACAAACCACCTCAAAAAATAAAAACCTTGCTTCTGAACTAAGAGAATTAAACAGTTTTATTTTTTGCGGTGGTTTGTTTCGGTTGTCCATTTTTACTCCAATTTTCAGGGTTTATGAATAATGACGTTTTACGTTTATACAATTTTTCTCTACCTAAAGAAAGACGTAAATAAATGGGGGCGTTTTTTGATTTGCTTTGTAGTGAAAATTTTATTGTTGCCATAAGATAACTATTTTGAACAAAGCAAAGATAAGCAAAATAATTAAGTTAGTCAACGGTTAGTCAACGGTTAGTCAACGGGATTAAAATACATACAATTTCATTCAATTTTAACAAAGTCAATAAAACAAGGGTGCATAGTTGATTTTATTAAGAAAACCTTGATTTTAAAGGGTTGCCAAAAAGTGCCAAAAAGGGCTGTTTTACTCTCGGCGTCTCCACAAATAACCCTGTAGGTATTTTATTTACAGGGTTTTATTTTTTTTGTATTGATGAGGGTTTTTACGAATACCTTTTGTGAAAAATTTTCTAAGAATATTTCTTAAAATATTGTCAATTTTTAAAATAACATCTTTTGTTTTTTCATTAGATTTTCCTCTAAAAGTTGTTATATGAAATTTGTCTGAAGCTAAAAAAGGCTGATTAGCAAAGTAATAATTAGAGACACAACATCTTGTGTTGTCTATATTTACTTTGCTTACAGAATGCCATGATTTTTGGTGTGTTGTCATTACTACCAATCTATTAAATTTACTAATTACCGTTATTGGCTTGTTCCTAATACCGTGTTGCCATAATTCTAAATTTCCTCCATTTTCTAGTTTCCAATTTGGCGTTACATAATATAATAAGTTTAATACTCGCCAGCGTTTTCTTTCTTTATCATGAGAATTGTCTAAATGTGGATTTAAAAAATTGTTTTTTGCCATTAAAGATAAACCGCCTGCATACAAAAACTCATCAGGATATATGTGCTCTAAATTACATATTTCAGAGATTATTTTTACAACATCTGGTTCTTGAAAAGCATATAAAATTTCTTCTAACAAAGGATTGTATTTGTCCATTTGATAGGCAACATGTTTATATTCTCTAAAGTTTTTTTTCTGAACCGTTTCAGTAAGTTTTGGGAAATTTTTGTGAATCTCTTTACTTAGTTGTTTAGGTAGTAAATCGTCTATAAAAAAGAACGGAATGGTGTTTTTTTTCTTCAAAAATTGTTCTTGAAGATTTGTCTTGTTTTTTTTTAGTTTTTGAAAAATTAATTTTGAAATTTCTTGTCTATTTCTTTCCATCAATTCTTTTTTTTAAAACATATTTCGTCACAGAAATCAAATAAAATAGCGGAAAGAATATTTTGGAGGAATTCTTTGATTTTAAGATTATTTCTTCTTTATAAATTTCCCATCCTCCTTTTTTTGAAACACCTTCTGCACTACATTTCGCAATAATGTCTTCAATTAAAAAGCAAGTGTTATTCTTTTTGTATAATTGAAGGTTCAATGCGTAATCAGCTAAAATTTTATAAGAAACAGTATACATTTGTGTAGATATTAACTCTTTTTTGTAAAACGTACCTTGATGATGCAATCCGTTTCTAATCCACATTAAAAAAGACCAAGATGGAGTTTTTGTGTTGTTTTTTTTATTATAAATAAAAGGGTTACTTCCTTCTTTATAGCTAACTTTTCCAGAAATTATACTAATTTTTCCAGAAATTTTTTTATCAAAGATATCTTTTAAAGTAGTGTTTTTTGCAATTTCATCATCAGCTCCTAAAAAATAGAGCCATTCTCCTTTTGCAAAAGAAATCCCTTTATTCATGGCGTCGTAAATTCCGTTATCTTTTTCTGATTTCCAAAAAAAAGGAGCTTTTAATGTTTCTAAAAAAGTTGTTGTTTTATCTGTAGAAGCCCCGTCAATAATCCAAACTTCATAATTAGAAAAAGTTTGGTTTTTAATACTATTAATACACAATCTAAGATTTTTGAGATTGTTGTAAGTAGGAATAATAATAGATACTTTCGGGTTCAAATTTTAATTAAAATAGGTGTCTAACTTTTTACATTCATTTTCCCAACACAAAACTTTTTTTGCTTTTTGTTGATATTCTTTTATTTCTTTTCTTAATGATTGATTTTCTAATAAATTAGTAATCGTAACAGCAATATTTTGAGGTGTAGGTTTTTTTACAGAGACACCAACTTTATAACGTTGAATTATTTTATTTATTTCAGGTAAATTTCCTGTAATTATAGGGATTTCGGCATGTATATAGTCGAACAGTTTATTTGGTAAAGAAAATTCAAAACTTTTTCCTAAAGGTTCTTCTAAAACCATTCCTATATCAGCAATTTTTGTGTAATCGGATAACTTATTATGAGGGATTC
Source organism: uncultured Flavobacteriaceae bacterium (assembly GCA_947311815.1). Classification (GTDB taxonomy): domain Bacteria; phylum Bacteroidota; class Bacteroidia; order Flavobacteriales; family Flavobacteriaceae; genus Polaribacter. The sequence continues at coordinate 8,808 of CAMZMA010000059.1, read as the reverse complement.
TTCCTAAAAAATGAACCCTTTGCTGTATTTTTTCTTCCAATACAAATTCTTCTAATTCATACTTTACTTTTCCATATCCAATAATTACCAAATCTACATTTTTTAAAAAATGTAATGCTTTAATCATTGTTTTAATCCCTCTACCAGGGTTTAAAACCCCTTGATATAGTACCACTTTGTTTTTAGTAGGGAAATTTACTTTTTGGGTTGTTCTATTTTGATTTAAAAGAGGTAAATTACGAATAACGCCCATTTTGTTTTTGTATTTATCATCGTAAAATTTAGAAATTGAGTCACTTACGGTATAAGCTTTCTTTACTCTTGGTAAAAAATAATTTTCTAATGAGCGCCAAAAATTTTGAACAAAATACCTTCCTTGTAATTCGGGACCTTCCGAAAACAATTCGTGGCTGTCATATACCAATGTAGATTTATTAAATTTGCTAGCAAAAAAACAGGCAGGTAATGTGTCTAAATCATTAGATATGACATAATCGAATTTTTTAAAAAATAAAAAGAAAAATAATCGGATGTTATACTCTGCATAAAATAAAAAACCTCCAGAAAACCAATGTTTCTTTCTTATGATTTTATAAGGCCTGTTAACTTCAAAGGTATCTGGTAAAATTCTTCCGTATACCAAAATTTTAAATTTTTTAGAAACTAAATAACTACAAATTTTATGTATTCTTTGATCTGTAGATACATCATTGGTTACTGCAACAAAAATTGTTTTTTCTTTTGTCAAACTAAAATAAATATTTAATTACAAAGCCGCTTGTTGTGCTACTTCAAACAACTCACCACCTTCACATTTTAATGTTTTTTGTTTAAATTTTACAATCAATGCATAATCATGTGTTGCCATTAAAATACTTTTTCCGCTTTGGTGAATTTCATTCAACAAATTCATGACTTCTAAAGATGTTTTGGGATCTAAATTACCTGTAGGTTCATCGGCTAAAATTAATTCAGGATCATTTAATAAAGCTCTAGCAATGGCAATACGTTGTTGTTCTCCTCCAGAAAGCTCGAAAGTTTGTTTGTAGTATTTTTCTTTCATACCTACCTTTTCTAGCACCTCGTGTATTTTTTCTTTCATTTTGGTTTTATCTTTCCATCCAGTAGCTTTTAAAACAAATAATAAATTATCAAAAACGTTTCTATCGTTTAATAATTTAAAATCTTGAAAAACAATACCAATTTTTCTTCTTAAAAACGGAATTTCCTTTTCTTTTAATTTTCTTAAATCGAAACCAACAATAGTACCTTTTCCTTTTTGTAAGGTTAAATCTCCGTACAAAGTTTTTAATAAACTGCTTTTTCCGCTTCCTGTTTTTCCTATTAAATAATAGAAATTTCCTTTTTGTATTGTTATATTTACTTTAGAGAGTACTTTGGTGTCTCTTTGAAAAATATCAGCATTTTCTAATTGTAAAATGGGTGGTTCCATAAAAAATTGTTCTTTCTACAAACCTACATATTTTTTTTGACTCTCTTTTTTAAAAAAGAACGAATAATTGTTGATTTTTAAGGATAAAAGAGCAACAATTCTTATTTTTGAGAGTCTTAATTAAAAAAACTCATCCAACAAAATCAAAAAAAGTACGTTATCTTTTCAAATAGCTAAAATGCGTCCTATGAAAAACTTGTTTTCAAAAAAGTTATCCATCTTATATATCTTCCTTTTTGTGACTACATCTTCTTTTAGTCAGCAAACAGATATTGATACAAATGAACTTACTAATTACAATCGTGCATTAAAATTATACAACAATAAAGCGTATGCTGCAGCGCAACATTATTTTTCTACCGCAAAAAATATTACCCAAAACGGATTAGCTTTTAAAGCAGATGCAGCGTATTATGATGCCATGTGCGCCATCAAATTAAATCAAACAAATGCCGATAAAAAAATACTAGAATTTGTTAAAAATCACCCAAACAGTAACAAAAAAGATAAGGCATATTTTAATGTAGCTAATTACTATTTTGCCAATAAAAAAGTAGCATATTCTTTAAAGTGGTACAGCAAAGTAAATGCTGATGTTTTATCCGAAGAAAACAAAAAAGAACTGCATTTTAAAATGGGATATGCATTGTTGGTTACTAAAAATTTCACGATTGCCAGAAAACATTTTTTACCCTTAATAAATGACCCTAAATACGGAAATGATGCTAGATATTATTACGGATATATAGCCTACAAACAAGAAGATTACGGTATTGCAGAAAAAACTTTGTTAGAAATTGCCGATATAGAATCTTACAAAAGTGAAGTTACCTATTTTTTATTAGACATTAGCTTTAAAGCAGGGAAGTATGAACGTTGTATTGAAGTTGGTGAGAAATTATTAAAAAAAGCAACCAAAAAAGATATCTCTGAAATTTCTAAAATTATTGGCGAAAGTTATTTTAATTTAAAAAAATATCAGAAAGCAATTCCGTATTTACTTGCTTACAAAGGCAAACGTGGCAAATGGAATAACACCGATTATTATTTATTAGGATACGCATATTACAAACAAAAAGACTACAAAAATGCCATTACTTATTTTAATAGAATTATAGAAACCAAAGACAATGTTTCGCAAAATGCATATTATCATTTGGCACAATGTTATTTAAAATTAGAACAAAAATCGGAAGCCTTAAATGCTTTTAAAAGTGCTAGCGAAATGGATTTTGATAAAAACATTAAAGAAGATGCTTCTTTAAATTATGCAAAATTGAGTTATGAAGAAGGAAATCCGTATAAAAGTGTAGCCCTTGTTTTGCAAGATTTTTTAAAAACATATCCTAAATCTTCGCACTATAATGAAGTAAATCAATTAGTGGTTACTTCTTATTTACATGAAAAAAATTACCAAGGCGCATTAGATTATTTATCTAAGAAAAAATCGCAAGAAAACGCCCAATTAATGAAAGAAGTTTCGTTGTACAAAGGCATCGAATTATACAATAAAAAAGACTACAAAAAAGCGTTGACTTACTTTGAGGTAGCTATAAAATCAAACGAAAAAAACATCAAAAACAAAGCTATTTATTGGAAAGCCGAAACTAATTTTCAGTTATTAAATTTTCAACCTGCGGTTGATGGATTTATCGCTTTTAAAAATAGTGCAAACACCTTAACAATTGACGAAAACAACTGGATAGATTACACGATTGGTTACAGTTATTTTAAATTGAAAAAGTATAAAAAAGCCATTCATTTCTTTCAGATTTTCACCAATAAAAAGTCAGAAAATAAGGCAATGAATGATGATGCAATGATTAGGTTAGGAGATTGTGAGTTTGCTACTAAAAATTACCAAAAAGCCATAAAAGCGTATCAAAAAATAGCGAAATCTTATGGTGTTGGAGCCGATTACGCACAATATCAAACTGCAATGAGTTATGGTTTTCTAGGTAAAAATCAACAAAAAACAACTGTATTAACTACCATTATTAATGATTTTGACGATTCGTCTTTTAAAGACGATGCTCTTTTTCAATTAGGAAAAACCTACACCATACTTAAAGAAATTAAAAAAGCACATAAAGCTTATGAAAAACTCTTAAAAAACCATGCAAAAAGCTCTTATGTGCCCAATGTTTTATTGCGTGAAGGTTTGTTGTATTACAATGAAAATCAAAATGAAAAAGCCTTACTAAAATTTAAAACAATTGTTACCAAATACCCGAATTCTAACGAAGCAAAACAAGCCGTTGCTAACGCCAGAAATGTATATATTGATGATGGCAATGTTGATGAATACGCTGCTTGGGTAAAAAATGTGCCGTTTATTAACGTAACCGATGCCGATTTAGACAACACTACTTTTGAAGCTGCCGAAAACAAGTTTTTAGAAAACAAAACGCAAAAAGCCATGGATGGTTTTACAAAATACACCAAAAATTTCCCGAATGGTTTGCACGCTTTAAAAGCTAATTTTTATTTAGCACAGTTATTATCAAAAGAAAATCAGCAAGAAAAAGCAACAAAATATTATCAATATGTAGTCGATCAAAATCAGAATGAATTTAGCGAAGAAGCGCTCAACAAATTATCGCAAATTTACTTAGAAAAAGAAAAATGGGCTGCTGCAATTCCGTTGTTAGAAAGATTAGAAGTAGAAGCCAATTTACCTCAAAATATTACCTATGCACAAAGTAATTTAATGAAAGGCTATTATAAAATGAAGCAATACAAAAAAGCCGTTACCTATGCAGAAAAAGTGTTGATGAAAGATTTTGTAGAAGAATCGATAGAATATGATGCCAAAATAATTATTGCTCGTGCTGCTTTTAAAAATGAAGATTTTGATACCGCTGAAGAGTATTATCGTGAGGTAGAAAGAAAAGCTACAGGAGAGTTAAAAGCCGAAGCTTTGTACTACAGTGCTTTTTTTACAAATCAGCACAAGGAGTATAAAACATCTAACAAAACCATTCAAAATTTGGCAGCCAATTATTCTGCCTACAAATATTGGGGATTAAAAGGACTTATATTAATGGCAAAAAATTACTACGGATTAAAAGATGCCTACCAAGCAACATATATTTTAGAAAATGTAATTGAAAAAGCTACCGAGTTCGAAGATATTGTTACTGATGCAAAAACCGAACTCAAAAAAATAAAAAACAACGAAGCCAAAACCAATAATTCTGTAACCCCACAAAATTAATATTGATGAAAAAAATACATATCATATTCTTGTTGGTTTTTGTAACTTTTTCTGTAAGCGCACAAAAAAAGAAACCGCTTACTAAAGAAAAAGACACCATAAAAACCGAAGTAGTTTCTATTGTAACTTCTTATACGCCCAAAATTTCTGATGCTACAAAAATTAATACCATTCCAAAAATTGTACTCAGTAAAAAAACAGCCAAAAAGAAATTGCAATACACTATTTTTTCTGCTCCTGTAGCCTCTACATTCATCCCAAAAAGCGGTGTTGTAAAAGGAATTGACGTTGGTAAAAAAGAACGTTTATACAATAATTATCTAGCAGGTGGTTTTGGTACAAGTATCACACCTTTTATGGAGCTTTTTTTAAGACATAGTTCTAAATTTAATAATGAATTTGGTTTGTTTGCCAACTATATTTCATCCGAAAATAGTATAAAATCTACGTTGGTAGATAGTAAGTATTCTCTTTTTTCTGCAGGATTGTTTTTCATTCAAAAACAACGATATTTCGATTGGAAAATAGCATTAAAATCAGAAAGAAAAATGTACAATTGGTACGGTTTGCCCAATTTGCCATTTACCACAACAACCATTGCTAATATTGAAGAAAAACAGTTGTATGACCTTTTTAAAATTGGCGGAGAACTTATTTTTGACGACTCTTATTTTAATACTGCCAACCTTTCTTTTTCGCATTTTGCAGATACATTTAAAAGTAAGGAATCGCTCATCAATCTAAATACTGATATTACGATTCCGCTACAGAATTTAGGCAGACGTTTTAACGATGTAAACCTACATGTTTCGGTAGAAATTTTAAACGGTTCTTTTGTAAAAGAATACGTAAGTGCAAGTGCAATTAGCTACAATATTATTACTTTAGGAGCAAACCCTGTGTATGAATTAACGTGGAAAAATTTTGCAATAAAAGCAGGAACAAAACTCTATTTTTCTGCCGATACACAACTAAAAACCTACGACTTTTTTATCTATCCAGATGTGAAAATTTCTTATCCTTTAGTAAGAGATTACCTTACCATATTTGCAGGTTCTAATGGCGATTTACATACCAATTCGTATGAAAATTTGGTAGCTCAAAATCCGTATATTTCTCCCACACAATTTTTAACGCCTACCAATGAAAACTATGGTTTTTTTGGAGGTTTTAGCGGACGATTTTCAAAAAACGTAAGTTTTACTTTAAATACTAGCTACAAAAACGAAGAAGATAAGGTCTTTTTTATCAGAAATAACACAAAATCAGACGGTACAATTTCTAATGTAGCGGGTGTAGATTTAAAAGGATATGAATACGGAAATTCTTTTTCGGCATATTATGATGATGTAAAAACACTTTCATTTTTTGGTGCATTAGAGGTAGATGTAACCAAACGCTTTAGTATTGGTTTAGAGGCTCAGTATGATGATTATACACTAAAAACACAACAACATTCTTGGAACACACCTAACCTAAAAGGTACTTTAATTGGGAAATACAAAAACGATAAAATCTTTATTACTTCTAATATCTTTTATGTGGGCGAACGTAAAGGAATAATGTATAATGGTACTTTTCCATCAACAAATGCAACGCCACAAAATTTAGCTTCTTATGTAGATGTAAACATCAATGGCGGTTATCATTTTGATGATAAATTCTCAGTTTTTCTAAACCTAAATAATATTTTAGGAAAAGAATATCAGCGTTATGCAAATTTTAATGTACAAGGTTTTCAAGCCTTAGCTGGCGCTACTTGGAAGTTTGATTTTTAGGATATTTAGTTTTTGATTATTTATTAAAGATCTAAAACTTTATTCAGAAATGAGTTCATAATTTTTCCGTAATTTTATAAAATCAATAAAATCAACTTCAATGAAAAAATTACTACTACAATTGTTTGCAATAACATTTCTATTTTCTTGTGCAGAAAAAAAAGAAAAAATCATTATTTCTAAAGAAGCAACGTTACAAGAATACAAAACAGATTCTACCAACATCAAACATTTTTTTAATACTGCTTTAACCGAAGGAGCATCTTATGAATGGTTGCGAGATTTAACCAAAAATGTAGGAGGTAGATTATCAGGATCACCCGAAGCTGCAAAAGCAGTTCTTTGGGGAGAACAACTTATGAAAAAAGTAGGGTTAGATTCCGCTTGGCTACAACCTGTTATGGTACCACATTGGATTCGAGGCGAAAAAGAAGTGGCATATTATACCGTAAACGGCACCAAAAAAAATGTGCCAATTTGTGCTTTAGGAAGCTCTATTGCAACGCCTAAAAGCGGAGTAACAGCACAAGTAATTGAAGTAAAAAGCATTAAAGAAGCCGAAGCTTTAGGAGAAAAATTACGAGGTAAAATTGTGTTTTTTAATCGCCCTTTTGACAATACGTTAATCAGAACTTTTTCCGCCTATGGCGGATGCGTAGGGCAACGTGTTGCAGGAGCAAGAACCTGTGGTAAATTTGGTGCTGTCGGCGTTATTGTACGTTCGATGACCAATGGAGTTGACGATTCTCCACACACAGGAGTTATGAGTTATGGCGATATTCCAAAAAAAGAATACATTCCAACTGCAGCCATCAGTTCTAGAGCCGCAAATATTTTGAGTGATGACTTAAAAAAGCATCCGAAATTATCCTTTTACTTTAAACAAAGTTGTAAAAACTTGCCCGATGCACCATCTTTTAATGTTGTTGGTCAAATTACAGGAACTGAGCACCCTAATAATATAATGGTAGTTGGCGGTCATTTAGATTCTTGGGATTTAGCTGAAGGCGCACATGATGACGGAACAGGAATCGTTCAATCTTTAGAGGTTGCTTATTTGTTTAAAAAGAACAATACCAAACTGAAAAACACTTTACGAATTGTGTTTTTTATGGACGAAGAAAATAGAGGAAGTGGCGCAAAAAAATATGCCGAATTAGCCAAATTAAACAAAGAAAATCATATTGCTGGTTTAGAATCTGATGCTGGCGGACATACACCCAGAGGTTTTTCAATTAATGCCAATGCAAAAAATACAAAACTCGTAAAAAGCTGGAAAAAGCTCCTTGCTCCTTATGGTTTGCATGATTTAACAAAAGGAGGTTCGGGTGCAGATGTTGGCAAATTAAAAGGCGAGTTTGTTACCTTGGCAGGTTACAGACCCGATTCTCAACGTTATTTTGATTATCATCATTCAGAAAACGATACGTTTGACAAAGTAAACAAAAGAGAACTCGAATTAGGAAGTGCTTCTATGGCAAGTTTGATGTATTTAATGGATAAATATTTAGAAACTCCGACACCTATAAAAAAATAATAGCACTTTTTGTTGCGTGTTAAAAATTGTCTTTAAAATACTATTTGATTTGTGTAGTAACCCCTTTAACAAAAGTACCAATACTTGCCACTCCTTTAGCAGACAATTGTTTGATAAATGCAGAACCAATTATTGCTCCATTTGCAAATTCACAAGCAGTTGTAAACGTTTTATGATCAGAAATACCAAAACCGATAATCAATTTACTGTGTAAATTCATGTTTTTAATACGTTCAAAATAAGTTATTTGTGCTTCAGATATTTTTCCTTTTACCCCTGTAATTGATGCCGATGCTACCACATAAATAAACGCTTCGGTTAAGGAATCAATTTTTAAAATTCTTTCTTCGGATGTATTAGGTGTAATTAAAAACACATTGGTAATTCCGTAATTTTTAAATAATTGTTGATAATGATTTTCGTATTCAATCATTGGTAAATCAGGAATTATGACCGTTTCTATTCCACAATCTTTACATTTCTGACAAAATTTATCTTCGCCATATTTTAGAACTTGATTCAAATATCCCATTAAAACCAACGGTGTTTTATTGGTGTTTTTGATACTTTCTAATTGCTCAAAAACAACATCTAAATTCATACCATTTTGCAATGCCACTTGACTGCTATCTTGTATTGTTGGTCCATCAGCTAACGGGTCGGAATACGGTAAACCAACTTCTATAAAATCGACTCCGTTATTACTTAATTCGGCAATAATTTTTGTGGTGTCTGCTAGTTTGGGGAAACCTGCTGTAAAAAAAATAGACAACAGATTTTGTGATTTCTGCTGAAAAAGTGTATTTAATTTGTTCATTTTTAT
>CAMZMA010000058.1 GCA_947311815.1 uncultured Flavobacteriaceae bacterium | reverse complement strand
TTAGTTTATTAAAAATCAATTAATTGTATTTTTATCATGCGCTAAAAAAATAGATATAAAATCAACGATTTGAAAATATGTAAAACTTTCGGATAGTTGTGATTTGTTAATATTGTTGTTTGACTAAAACTTACAATAACTATTTAAATTTATAATATCGCATTAAAAAAAGCATTTAAATAATAATGATTACTTGTTATAAACTTTATAATTTCTTTATCCTTTAGATTAGCTGTTTCATATAACCAATTTTTCAAGTTTTACATATTTTCAAATCGTTGATTTTATATCTATTTTTTTAGCGCATGATAAAAATACAATTAATTGATTTTTAATAAACTAACCATCAAATAACCAAGTTAAAACATTGACATTTAATATATTAGCAGAATAATTTCAAACATTTTACTAATAAAGAATATCAGTGTTAATCCTAAAAGCAATGAATTAATTTCAATTTTAAATATCTATTTTAAAGGAAAAGAATTGAAGGCTTGCTGGTTATTTAATAATCTTAAAGCTGGACACTCCACACCTTTGGTAGTTTCGCCAAACCATTGTCGGTTAGAGTTAAACGTAGTTTTAGGCGATGACAAATCTTTGATAAACCCAAAAGGCACGAGCACCACATAATTGGTATTTGTTTTAAAATTAACGATTTTGTCTGATTTTTGATAACGAACTTACAAAAAAAATCATCATTTTTATTATTTATAACAACTCTAAATAGTTAATTCGTTTTAAGTTCTTACCTTTAGCTTCGACATAAGATAAATAATTACTCACTATGGAGCATATTGCCATCATTGGAAACGGAATTGCAGGAGTTACTGCTGCAAGACATATTAGAAAGCTTTCTGACAAAAAAATAACACTTATTTCTGCTGAAAACAAGTATTTTTTCTCTCGTACCGCCTTAATGTATGTGTATATGGGACACATGAAATTTGAGCATACACAACCTTATGAGAATTGGTTTTGGAAAAAAAATAACATCACCCTAAAAAAAGGGTTTGTAGGAAATATTAATATTGCTGATAAAATCTTAGAATTTACCAATGGTACTTCTTTACAATATGATAAATTAATTATTGCTACAGGATCTAAACCTAATAAATTTGGTTGGCCAGGGCAAGATTTAGATGGCGTTATGGGCATGTACCACAAACAAGATTTAGAACGTTTAGAAAAGTACGCTCCTGATAATAAAACGTGCAAACGCGCTGTGATTGTTGGCGGCGGATTAATTGGCATTGAAATGGCAGAAATGCTACGAAGCAGAAATATTCCTGTCACTTTTTTAGTGCGTGAAAAAAGTTTTTGGAACGGTGTATTACCCGCACAAGAATCTACCATGATAAATCGTCATATTAAAGAACACCACATAGATTTACGCTTGCAGGTGAATTTGAAAGAAATAAAAGCAGATGATTTAGGGCAAGTAAAATCAGTAATAATTGCAGAAACTGGCGAAGAAATTTTTTGTAATGTGGTGGGATTAACCGCAGGTGTATCGCCAAACATCAATTTTGTGAAAGATTCTGAAATTGAAACGGGTAGAGGTGTAAAAGTGAATCGGTTTTTAGAAACCAACATCAAAGATATTTATGCTATTGGAGATTGCGCTGAACAACATACGCCAATTGGTAACAGAAGACCTATTGAAGCCGTTTGGTACACAGGCAGAATGATGGGAGAAACCGTAGCGCAAACCCTTTGTGGTAACACCACAGAATACAAACCTGGACATTGGTTTAATTCGGCAAAATTTTTAGATATCGAGTATCAAACCTATGGTTGGGTTTGGGCACAACCTAAAGAAAATGAAGCTCGTTTTTATTGGGAACACAAAGATGGTAACAAATGCATTCATATCAATTATGATAAAAACACCAAAGTATTTATTGGAATTAACACCTTCGGAATAAGAATGCGTCACGAGTTTTTTGACAAGATTCTCACCGAAAAAAAATCGGTTGAATATGTGTTAGAACATTTAGCGGATGCAAATTTTGATCCAGAATTTTACAAACTGCACGAAACCGAAATTGTGGCAAAATTCAACAAAGAAAACAACACAACTATTCAACTAAAAAAGAAAAGTTGGAAACGAATTTTTAATATCACTTAAAATGATGAAAACAATTAAAACTGCTGGATTAATCATCTTTTTAATAGGATTAACCTTTTTTACATCGCTTCTTTTTCAAGGAAGTTATCAGATTAATAATAAGACTTTTGATGCCATTATTTCTGAAAAAGGAATTAAAAGCGAGTTATTTATTAGCGAAACCAAAATGAAGGTCTTAAATAAAAAATATACCTCGGCGTATTCTTTATCAAGAGACATTATTTCATCATTAGAAAATGCTAATGAAGTTCATAAAAAACACAACGAGTGGGATAAAGTTATTTGGGACAAACCACACAATTTTGCATATGATTTTATAAAATCCGCAGGACAAGGAAACATTGTAAATAACAAAGGTTGGTATTGGTTTTTTACTTTTGGTTTGGCAATTATTGGTGCGTTATTGTTTATAATACCCAATGTAATTTTACTAGGAAAACCAGGAATTAAAAACGATGGAATTTTTCACAGTAAAGCCACCAACAAAGGTTGGATTGGTTGGTTGGTTGGGTTTTATTTAATCGGTTTTTACGTATTACTTTATTTTAGACCCGAATACGTGGTAAATTGGACCTATGTTTTAGATCCTATAAGTCAAAGTTTAAGCGGTAATGTAGCAAGTCAATGGTTTTTATACGGATTTTTATACAGTACTGTCATGACAATTATGGCAGTAAGAATGTATATAAAATATCGCAATAATTTATATCAAATCATCCGAACAACATCGGTTTTATTCTTTCAAATTGCTTTTGCTTTTTTGATTCCAGAAATATTGGTTCGTTTTAACAAACCGTATTTCGATTTTAAAAATGCCTTTCCGCTCGATTATGATTTTTTCTTTGATTGGAACATCAACAGTTTAATAGATAGTGGCAACCTCGGGCTTTTTATGTTTGTTTGGGGCGTTGTTTTAACCGTAATTATAGTACCTGTAATGGTCTATTTTTACGGAAAACGTTGGTATTGTTCTTGGGTTTGTGGCTGCGGTGGTTTGGCAGAAACTTTAGGCGATCCGTACCGACAGTTATCTAGCAAAAAATTAGGTGCTTGGAAATTAGAACGTTGGTTAATATCATCGGTATTAGTATTGGTTTTATTGATGACAGCCGCAACCTTATACACCTATTTTACAGGAACAGATACTTTTTTCGGAGTAATAAAAACCTACGATTTACAATATTATTACGGTTTTTTTATTGGCTCTATTTTTTCTGGAGTCATCGGCACTGGTTTTTATCCGATGCTTGGTAATAGAGTTTGGTGTCGTTTTGGTTGTCCGTTAGCTGCTTATATGGGTTTTGTACAACGATTTAAATCGAGATTTAGAATTACTACAAATGGCGGCCAATGTATTTCTTGTGGAAATTGTTCTACATATTGCGAACAAGGAATTGATGTAAGAGCCTATGCACAAAAAGGCGAAAACATTGTACGTGCAAGTTGTGTAGGCTGTGGTATTTGTAGTGCTGTTTGCCCTCGAGGAGTTTTAAAATTAGAAAATGGTCCTGAAGAAGGGCGTATCAATCCTACAGAAATTTTACTTGGAAATGATGTTGATTTGATGGAGTCAGGGCAAACTCATACTTTTTTAACTAGTTTGTTTGTATGTTATGTTATTTTTTATGAGGATCATGCATCCTCTTTGATTGTTGTTGGGGATATAAGGTGAGATGACAATATTGTATCCTGAGAAGGATATATTGTTTGAAGCAGGAATTAGTGTTTCTTGTAGGAGGATTATATCCGCCCTTTCCTTTAAAATGATGGAATGCAGGGTGGCTATTTTAGGCCTTAGTCCCTGTGCATTCCAGTGTAAGATTTTTAATGGATTGGAGTTGTTACCCACCCATCTAGAATGTGTTCCAGTAGTTCCTCTGTTGGAGGGGACTGGGGAGATGTTTGATTAGTGCGGGGTTAATTTTTAGCTTTTATTTGGTTTATAAACTTTTGCGTCCTGCATCTGAAAATGACAAGTCTAAGAATG
>CAMZMA010000057.1 GCA_947311815.1 uncultured Flavobacteriaceae bacterium | reverse complement strand
TTCTTGCAATTTACATCATTAATTCATAACTATTTTTATACGTAATATATTGAATTTAAACAGGTTTGGTAGTTTTTAAGGAACGACTATCTAAAAGGGCAAATAAGTGTGTTTATAAGTTTCTTAAAGCAGATGTAATAGACAAAATAATTGCTAAAAATTAGAGAACTATTGATTTTAGGTTAATGTTAAAAATCATAGCGCTTAAAAGCTTCAATAGCTGCATAATCTGCCAAACCTAAGGCATTGTATTTTTGTGCTGTTAATCGGTTTCTATCTTCTACACGCACCCAAAACTCTCTTACATCATCTCCTTGAAACATAACACCATCTTTTTGAGATTGATGATAAAAAATTGCATGTCTTTTCTTTAAAACCTGATCTGGACTCATAGGAATTGCCATATCAATTTCATACGTTTCCCACTCATGCCACGCACCACGATACAACCAAACCCAACAATCTTTCATGTACGAATTCTTTTTTAACTTTTTTAACGCTGTAAAAAGAGCATCTAAACAAACCCTGTGCGTTCCATGTGGATCTGCTAAATCTCCTGCGGCATAAATTTGATGAGGCTTTATATCATCAATAATAGAATACATCAAGTCGATATCTTCTTGAGATAAATGATTTTTTTTAATAGTACCTGTTTCATAAAAAGGCAAATCTAAAAAATGCACATTTTTATCTGGAAGTCCCATAAAACGGGTTGCTGCATACGATTCGAATCTTCTTATTGTTCCTTTTAACTTCCTAACTTGTAACGAATCTGTACTATTAATCTCTTTTTTTATGATGGCATTTTTTAAAGAAAGTGCTTTTTCGGTATGAAATAAACTATCAGAAACTTCTACAAATTTCAATGCCTCTTCATCAGAAACTGCAATATTTCCTGAGGTTTGATAGACAACATGAACATCATGACCTTGTTCTACCAATCGGTCAAAAGTACCGCCCATAGAAATAACATCGTCATCTGGATGCGGACTAAAAATAATAACTCTTTTTTTAATAGGTGTTGCTCTTTCTGGCCTATTGCTATCATCAGCATTTGGTTTTCCCCCTGGCCACCCCGTAATAGTATGCTGTAATTTATTAAACATTTTAATATTTAAATCATACGCTGTACCTTCTTCTGCCAATAAACTTGACATTCCGTTATCGTTGTAATTTTTATCTGTTAGTTTTAAAATAGACGTTTGTAATGTTTCGCTTAACCAAACTACTGCTTTCTTTTTTAAGGTGTCATTCCACACACAAGAAGAAGCTAACCAAGGTGTTTTAACTCTAGTAAGTTCTGTTGCTGCTTCTGTATCAATTACAAAAGTAGTGTTGCTATGTTTTTGTAAATATGTTGCTGGATGCTCTGACGAAATACCACCTTCTATTGTCTGTTTAATAATAGGCGCTTTGTTACTACCCCAAGCCAATAACACAATTCTTTTGGCATTATTTATTGTACCAATACCCATTGTAATGGCGTTTCTAGGCACGTTTTCTATCCCTAAAAAATCTTTTGCGGCATCTACCCGAGTAATATGATTTAAGGTAATATTTCTTGTTCCTGAATTTATATGAGAACCTGGTTCATTAAATCCTACATGTCCTGTACGTCCGATACCTAACAATTGAAAATCTAAACCGCCAACATTTTTAATTTTTTGATCATAATCAATACAATATTGATTTACTTTTTCTAAAGGGATATTTCCTTCTGGAATGTGAATATTTTCTGATAAAATATCGATATGATTAAACAAATGCTCATGCATAAAAAAATGATAACTCTGCGGATTTTTTTTATCCATAGGATAATATTCATCTAGATTAAAAGTAATTACATTTTTAAAGCTCAATCCGTCTTCTTTATGCATTCTTACCAACTCTTCATACACTTTAATTGGTGATGATCCTGTTGCCAAACCTAAAATACACTGTTCTTTATTTTGGGCTTTATCTTTTATTAAAGTTGCTATTTCATTAGCTACAACAACCGATGCTTCTTTAGAATCTTGAAAAATAATATTATGAATTTTCTCAAAACGAGTTTCTTCAAATTGCCCAGGTGTTTTGTATTGTATCGATTTATAATCCATTATTATTTATTTGATGTGTAGTAATTACTTTTCTTACACTACCATATTTGTGGAGTAATTTTTTTGCTGTTTCTTTTTCGATACCCAATTCATCAATAATCATTTTAACACCTCTATTGGTTAGTTTTTTATTTGATAATTGCATATCTACCATTTTATTTCCTAAAACACGCCCTAGTCTAATCATGGTAGCTGTAGAGATCATATTCAATACTAATTTTTGAGCAGTACCTGCTTTCATTCTTGTGCTTCCTGTTACAAATTCTGGCCCTACAATTATTTCTAGCGGATGCGCTACTTCTTTTGCCAAAGGCGTATTTTTGTTACAAGTAATGCAAGCTGTTATTATTTTGTGTTTCTTAGCCTCTTTTACACCACCAATTACGTATGGTGTTGTACCAGATGCTGCAATACCGATTAAGACATCTTTTTCGCAAATATTAAATTTTCGTAAATCTTCCCAAGCCAATTCAGCATTATCTTCTGCATTTTCTACCGCTTTTCTAAGTGCACCGTCTCCACCAGCAATTAAACCGATTACCCAATTGTCTGAAACGCCGAATGTAGGCGGACATTCTGAGGCGTCTAAGACTCCTAATCTTCCGCTTGTCCCTGCACCAATATAAAATAAACGTCCACCTAGTTTCATTTTAGAAACAATGATTTCTACAAGATTATTTATATGAGGTATTTCTTTTTGTATGATTTGAGCTACTGTAGCATCTTCTTGATTTATATTTTTTAATAAATTTAAGGTACTCATTTTTTCTAGATGATTGTACCTAGATGATTGCTCTGTAGTTAATTTATTGTTTTTCATTCATTTCTTTTAAGCATGCTTTTCTTGAAGAAATCTCTTAGATTTAGAGATGTTTTCATTAGAAAAAAAGTGTAAGTTACTATTGTAAAAAAATACTTTTATTTTTTTAAAAGCGTATTTTTTTAAATTAAGAGCAACAACTACGTTGCTCTTAATTTTCAAAAACATTTAATAATTCAAATAAAAAATTAAACAAAAGTTAGCAGGCTATAAAAAGACATAGGAAATGCTTTTATAAAAAAGTCCTTTAATAGCCTACTAAAATTATATTATATTGAATCCCACCACATTCTAGTAAGCAACTCATCACCTCCCATTTGGGTAACAGCTGCTTCATAGTTGTCTGGGTTATTCAATTTTTCTGAGTTAGGATATACAAATCTTCTTGGAATTTCACCGCCTGTTAAAGCTGCAGCAGAGGCAAGTGGTGTAAGCACTGGATATCCTGATCTTTTCCAGTTAGAAAAAGACTCAAGTCCGTTACCAAAAGTAGCTACCCAATATTGTTCGTTTATCATTTGCAATCCGTTTGCATCTACATAAGGATTTGCTGTTAAATACGCATCCATTTCTGTAGATGTAATATTATGCACACCATGACCATACATAGATAAATATCCCATAGCAGCTCTTACACCTGCATTATAATGAGTTGCTGCATTTCCGCCTGCAAGCCCCCAACGTTTTGCAGCTTCAGCTAACATAAACTCTACCTCTGCGTAGGTTTGAAAGAAAAATGGCGCATCATACACAACCGTTCCTGAACCACCAAATATGGCAATGTTGGGTTTAGAATTAGCAGCTCCTCTTACAGCATCATCTATATCTTGTCCTTCTTGTAAAGCAAAGGTTGTATCGCCATCAACGGTTGAACAAAGTACAGAAACTCTTGGATCATTTCTGGTTTTCATAAAATCCATAAAGGCTTTAGATATTTTCACTTGATTTTCGTTTCTAGAAGTAAAACATTTGGT
>CAMZMA010000056.1 GCA_947311815.1 uncultured Flavobacteriaceae bacterium | reverse complement strand
ATTAAAATAGCAAGTGCTCAATTTGTAAAATCAATATCCGAAGGAGTATTTACCACTACTACAAAAAATTCTGCTCTATAATCTTTTGATAAAACAGCGGTTATTGCTCCTTTTCCTTCTGGAATTACATTCGATTTAAAACTAGAAAAAGTACTTGTTTGTAGTTTGATGATTGCCTCTGTATCGCACTCAAAAATATCTCTAAATCCATCAAAAGAATCATCAGCTTCACCAGCAAATGTTTTTCCTAGTTGCGATTTTTCAAATTGAGCACTTGCTATTTTAATTAAGGTATTTACATGAGCGCCTGTTACATCACCAACAGCCACTGTTGTGGGTACAATATCTGCAACGGTTGCTGATCTAAAAATATGATTTTTAACAGCGGTAGAAGGAATATCTCTTATTCTATCTCCATCTAACGTTCCTAAAACGTATTTACCAGCAACACCATTTGACGGATCTATATTTCTTTCGCCATCATCATAAGAGACAGACAAACCATCTAACTTAATATATACTTTTCTACCCACTTCATAGGTAGAAGCTAATGATGTTTGATTCAAAGAAATTTCGATACCAGCTGTTGGATTTTCTGGACTATCTTGAATAATCAAGGTTTTATAGAAATTTCCTGTAGCATCTGTAGAAACTACATAACCTTCGATATACGTTGGTGTAGCGTTTTCTCTAAAAGTATAATACAATTTATTATTTGCATTAAACTCTTGCATTAAAGCAGCTTTTACCGCCGTAATGGAAGAGTTTGGTGTAATGTTTGGCTCTACTACCGTTACTTCTGGCAGTGTAAAATCTCCGTCTTGCACACAAGAGTTTAGTGTGATCGCAATTATCAATACAGATAAAATGCTGTAAAATTTATTTTTTTTCATGATGTTTTTTATAAATGAATTTTTCATAATGCTGTTTCTTAAAATCTTAATGTTGTACTAATAAAATAAGTAGTACCTCTACCGTACCAATATTTAGCACCAAATACTGGTGTGTCTAGCGCTTTATCGTCTCTTAATTGTCTGTAATTTGCATTTCTACCTTGTTCAAAACCACCTGTTTTGTATTTAGTGTTTAAAATATTACTGACGCTTGCAAAAACGCTGATATATTTTTTACCTAATTTCCAAGATTTTCCTCCAATGGCGTTTATCACCATATAGTTGTCAAATTTTTCTTGTTGCAATAACGTTCTTGCTACATCAGGGTCATAATCATTAAAAGGGATTCCGCCGTCATCAGCAAAATTACTAGTTCTAATTAAAGGAGCAACATCTACATAAGCATTGTCAAAAAAGTTTGCTGTGGCACTTACCCACCAATAATCTGGATCTCTGTATTCAAAACCAACAGAATAAGCCGTTTGAGGTCCTGCAGCTAATTTGTAGTTTTTTAAGTTTGCAGCACCAAAATCTTTACGCCCATCTACAAAACCAGCATCCTCTGATCTTTGATTGCTTTCGGTTGTTAAATATAAATCAGGGTTGTTATCATACGTATATTGACCAACAGTACCTGCTGCTTTTAACTTTATAGTTGGTGTTACTTGGTATTCGATACCAAATTCTACTCCGAAATGTTTTTTGTCAATTCCTGTTAAAATTTCTTGTACAAAAGCGGTGTTGTCTCCTCCAATTCCATCAGCAAAGAAAAAAGAAATTTCTGTTGCATCTTTAATCGTAGTGTAATAACCAGAAACTTTGGCTTGTACTAACGGAGTTCTTAAAATATAACTCGCATCAAAAGACATTACTTTTTCGCTCACCAAATTATCTACCACACTGTTATTTTCTCTTGAATTAGAAAAAGTGTTTCTTAAATTTGGTGCTTTGGTTAAATAACCCGCATTTACATCTATTAAATGACGTCCAGAAATTTTATAGGTCGTCCCACCTTTTGCACCGTAATCTATAAATGACTGTTTTGCTGTTTTTCCTAAAGAAGAGTTTGCAAATCCTCCGTTTTGAAACAAACCTTCTCTTTGGTGCGATGTGCTAGCTACTTTACCTGCTACATAAAAATCTACTTTATTATATTTGAATTGTCCTTGCACAAATCCATCAACCACATTGGTTAATAAATTAAAATCGTATTTAAAAGTATCTCCCACACCTACTAAATTTAATGGATTTAATAAGTTGTTTTGTTTTCCTTCAAAAGTATCAGCAAAAGTATCTACATCTAAATAACCGTTTCCGCCTAATAAATCTAGCACATTGGCAAAGTTATGTGACAAGAAATTTTTGTACTGAACTTTTGCGTTAATGGTAATATTATCGTTTATTTCTTTGTCTAAAATGGTGTTTGCTGTAAATGTTTTATCGTCATTTCTGTCTTCATATAGTACAAAGGTAGAATTGCCATTGTTACTAATATTGGCAGCAATTAAATGATCCCAGTTTAATTGACCATCATGTAAGAAATTTTGTTCCATTTCATATACATTAGAGTATCCATTTCTTAGACCGTAACTTGGTAATTTTTGATAATACGTAGGATCTGGGTTTGCGCCTCCTAAACCAACAATATACGGATTTCCATTTCCGTCAACAGCAGTACCATCAACTTTACTTCCTTGATAATCTAATCTACTATTTCCTATTTTTCCAAATTGATATCCAATACTTGTGGTTAAGCTTGTATTATCATCAATTATCCAATAATGATTTAACATTAAAATAGGTTCCTGTACCTTTTTAACTCTAGAGTTTCTAAGTTTTCCGTTTTGATATCCCCAGTAAGAATTGTATTTAATTCCTCTTAAATCATATGCTTCTTGTGTTTGAGGTGATGTTTTTCCTCGTTTATTAAACGCAGTAATTGAAGTAAAATTAATACTATGTTTGTCGTTTATTTTCTTTTCTAACGATAAAAATAGTGAATTTGCATCGTAAAAAGATCCGTCAGAAAAACCTTCGTCACCAGCTCTTCTACTTGCCGATACTGTAAAAGCAAAACCATTTTCCATCATTCCAGATGAATAAGTTGCCATAGCTCTACCTGTATAACTTCTGTTAGAAGAAGCGTAAGAAATTCGTGTACCTGCTCTGTATTCTGATGCTCTTGTGCTAATGTTGTTAGAGCCTAAAACACCACCAAAAGTAAATGCCGAAGGTGTTAAACCCGTGGCAAATTCTTGATTTCTTACTACGCTATTTAAACCGCCCCAGTTACTCCATTGCGGTCTTCCTGTTTGTAGCTTGTTCATTGAAATACCATTGATTAACAAAATGGCATTGTCAGAATCTAATCCTCTAATTCTAAAAAATGAAGAACTAAACTCATAAGCTGCAGTTCTTAAATACAAATCTCTTGATGATTGTAACAACCCAGAAATGTTATCGGCACCACTAAAATCGCTACTTAATTCGTCATCTGTAATTGTAATTGTACTTAAATCTTGTTCTTCAGAAAGATCTTCGTACAACAAAATTTCTCCTAAATTAATTTCTTTCCCCAAAAATTCTACAGGAAAATTTTGGGTTTCATACCCTTTTAATTTTATCTCTACAATAAAGTTGCCATTGGTAAGATTTGTAATTTTAAACACTCCGTTTACATCCGTAGTTTGGGTAAACTTAGTTTTTAGTACAGTTACAACAGCTCCTTTAAGAGGTTTTTCAGAATCGCCATCTTTAACAACTCCGCTTACAATATTTTGAGCCTTACCTCCTATTGAAAAGAGCAAGAGCAAAAACATTGTTACAACAATTTTTCTCATAAATGTTTAGTTTGTAATTTCTTTAAAAATAATTATTTGCAAATAAAAATGCTTACAAAATTACAAATTTTAGAACAAAAAACTGTTAAAACACAAGTAAACAATATATTAAACAACACAACTATCCGAAAGTCGAAATTTGTTAATTGCCTGAGAATCCCATATTTTTGATTTTTCACGACTAAATTTGACGAATTAATGGTTTATTTGTATTTTTGATGCACTTGAAAAGTCCCATATCTGCAAATTTTGTCGTGAAAATTCAAAAATATGAGATTCTCAGGCAATTAACAAATCTCGACTTTCGGATAGTT
>CAMZMA010000055.1 GCA_947311815.1 uncultured Flavobacteriaceae bacterium | reverse complement strand
GAAGCGAGAGTACATGGGTGATTTCGTTGTTGGTTGTTGGTTGTTGGTTGTTGGTTGTTGGTTAAAAAACCTAAAACTTTATAAACTTTCCTAGCTTTACAACTTTAAACACTTTCTAACTTTATGAACTTTAAAACTTTCCAACTTAAAAATGTTTAGCAAAGAAGAATCAGCACAATTACGAAAAGAGTTTTGGACAAGTTTCGGAAAGTCATTTCCTAGAAAATGGTTGTTATACAACACAAAAATAAAAGGGTTTTCGTTCAAATTTGTTGCTGACAGAAAAAAAGCACTAGTTTGTTTAGATATTGAACATCCTGAAGAAATATACAACCAACTTCTTTACGATCAGCTTTTATCATTAAAAAATATTTTTTTATCAGAATATCTACCTGAAACTATTTTTGATGAAACCTATGAATTAGAAAATGGTAAAATCATCCGAAGAATTTATGTTGAGCATACCGAAAAATTTAGTATTCATAATAAAAATACATGGCGAGATTGCTATGAATTTTTTACCCAAAAAATGCCAAAATTTGAACGCTTTTTTTATGAATACGAAGATATTATCAAACAGGCTGTAGTTTAGTTCTCGGTTTTCTGTTGACCGTTGACGGTTTGTATAATTGTCTGCCAAATGCTAAAAAAACATTCCCTATTTTTGTACTTCTATGGATTTTAAACTACACTCAGAATTTTCGCCCACAGGAGATCAACCCGAAGCCATTAAACAACTTACAGAAGGCGTTTTATCCGAAGAAAAATACCAAACACTTTTAGGTGTTACAGGTTCTGGAAAAACATTTACCATTGCCAATGTGGTAGAAAAAATAAATCGCCCAACCTTGGTTTTGGCTCACAACAAAACCTTGGCAGCTCAATTATACTCTGAATTTAAGCAATTTTTTCCAGAAAATGCCGTAGAATATTTTGTGTCGTATTACGATTATTACCAACCCGAAGCTTATTTGCCAGTTACAGGTACGTATATCGAAAAAGATTTATCAATTAATGATGATATTGAACGATTGCGTTTAAGTACTACTTCGTCGCTACTTTCGGGGCGTAGAGATGTATTGGTGGTCGCATCGGTTTCTTGTTTATACGGTATCGGAAATCCTGTTGAATTTAAAAAAAATGTGATTAAAATTGAAGTAGATCAACAAATTTCTCGCACCAAATTCTTACATCAACTCGTTACTAGCTTGTATTCTAGAACCGAAATAGAGATAAAAAGCGGTACTTTTAAAGTAAAAGGAGATGTAGTAACTATTTATCCGTCTTACGGAGATAATGGGTATAGAATCCATTTTTTTGGTGATGAAATTGAAGAAATAGAGAGTTTTCAGCTAGAAAATAATCAGATAATTGATACTTTTCAACAACTCACCATTTATCCTGCAAATTTATTTGTGACTTCGCCCGATGTGATGCAAAATGCCATTCATCAAATTCAAGATGACATGATGAAGCAAGTAGCTTATTACAAAGAAATCGGGAAACATTTAGAAGCAAAACGTTTAAAAGAACGTACCGAATTCGATCTAGAAATGATACGAGAACTCGGGTATTGCTCTGGTATTGAAAACTATTCGAGGTACTTAGACCAACGAGAACCTGGTACAAGACCTTTTTGCTTGTTAGATTATTTTTCTGATGACTATTTAATGGTGATTGATGAAAGTCATGTTACGATACCACAAACTCATGCTATGTATGGAGGCGATAGAAGTAGAAAAGAAAATTTGGTAGAATACGGGTTCCGTTTACCCGCAGCGATGGATAATCGTCCTTTAAAATTTGAAGAATTTGAAGAAATCCAACATCAAGTAATTTATGTAAGCGCCACACCTGCTGATTACGAATTGCAAAAAACCGAAGGCGTTTTTGTAGAACAAGTCATTCGCCCTACTGGATTGTTAGATCCAGAAATTGAAATAAGACCTAGTTTAAATCAGATTGATGATTTGATTGAAGAAATACAAATCCGTGTAGAAAAAGACGAACGCACTTTGGTGACTACCTTAACCAAAAGAATGGCAGAAGAATTAACCAAATATTTAAGTAGAGTTGCTATTCGATGTAGATATATTCATTCGGATGTAGATACATTGGAGCGAGTAGAAATTATGCAAGATTTACGTAAAGGGTTGTTTGATGTTTTAATTGGTGTCAACTTATTAAGAGAAGGGTTGGATTTACCCGAAGTTTCTCTCGTAGCTATTTTAGATGCCGATAAAGAAGGTTTTTTGCGTTCGCATCGTTCACTTACCCAAACCATTGGTAGAGCTGCAAGAAATGTAAACGGAATTGCCATTATGTATGCCGATAAAATAACCAACAGCATGCAAAAAACCATTGACGAAACCAACCGAAGACGCGAAAAACAAATTGCATACAATACAGCAAACAATATTACGCCTACTCAAATTGTCAAAAAAATTGACAATACCTTGTCTAAAAGCGCTGTAAGTTCTTATCATTATGACAATGCATTGCAAAAAGTAGCAGAACAAGAATTGCAATATTTAGCAAAATCTGACATTGAAAAACGAATCAGAACAAAACGCAAACAAATGGAAGCTGCCGCAAAATCTTTAGACTTTATAATAGCGGCTCAACTACGTGATGAAATTAAGGTATTGAAAGAGCATTTATAGGAGTTGAATAACTAATTAATACCATCCTAATTATGTAGCGCAAGAAGCACCAAAACCTACTGCTTTTAACACTGGAGAAACATACGGAATTCCTAAACCTAATCCTCTTAAAATAAATAAAATACCTATAAAAACCACTACATAAGGTATTGCTTGTTGTATTCTTTTACGCAACAATCCGTTCGCAAAATTACCAACATACACAACTGCAGTCATTAACGGAATGGTACCTAACCCGAAGAGAAACATATACAACGCTCCTTGTAGTGCATTATTGGTAGCCAAAGCACCAAAAACTGCCATATATACCAATCCGCAAGGTAAAAATCCGTTAAGAAAACCGATGGTAAAAAAAGTATCATTCCCTTTCTTTTTCAGTTCTTTACCTAGAGAGTTTTTAACTTTAAATAGTAATTTAGTAATGGTTTTAGAACCGTTAAATTTTTGAAATGCTTTGGGAAGTAGAATCATCAAAATCATGGTAATTCCTGCGATGATTGAGAGTTGCTGCTGAAATCCGAAGAAATAAAAACCTTTTCCTAACAAACCAAAGAGTACACCTATAAGTGAATAGGTAAATAACCGACCAAAATGATAGCTTAAAATTTGTAAAAATTGTTTGATTTTGTTGGTTCTATCAACAGGCAACATAAAAGCAATTGGACCGCACATACCAATGCAATGAAAACTACCTAACAAACCAAATATGAGTGCCGATAAAAGCATTTAGTAGGTTATGGCTTCTTTAAAAAGATAGTCTTTTTGATTGTATTTCCAAACTACAGAGATGTTCCAACGACCACCTAACAAACGTTTCTCAGGCACGAGCAAATATGTTTTAGAAATTGAAATTGGTATTTCAAAATCTAAATGCTTATTAGATGGTCTGTATAGGAACACTTTTCCTGTTATTTTTTGCGCATCAAAAGTAGCGGGAAAAACAATTTTTAAACCATTACTTTCTTTGACTAATTTGATATTTTCTTTTAATGATTTTCCGTTTTTTACGGCATTAATATCTTGCTGATACACCAATTCTTTTTCGTAATATTTTTCTGATACTAAATCGTGATTGTATTTTTTATCTGAACTAATTTTAATTACAAAATAGAGTATAAATGCCATAAAAGCTCCTATTACTATAACGATACTTGTACCCCAATTCATTTTCATATTTTCTGTTTTTATATCTTTTTGATACTAAATTAGCATCCCTTTTTCCAACTCATAACTCATAACTTAAAAACCTATCTATATCGCCTAAGTCCTAAAAAATTAGTAGTCGCTGTTTCTATCAATTTCCCTTTACTGTACACACCAATTTTTAATCGAACTCGGTCTTTTTTTAATGCGGAATTATTAATTTCAATAAATAATGTACCTTCTGCCAATCCTTGTTTTGGTACTGTAAAATTAGTATCGGTTACTAACTTTATTTTTCCTTTATGAGACAGTAATTTGTAACTAACATCTTCAATCTTTTGCGTTGTTTTATTAATAACTTTAAAGGTATATACATTACTGATAATGTTGTTTTCTTTGTGCTGATACAATTGCCCTGGCAAACGTAAAATGGTTGCTTCTACGTCGTTTCTTAAAAATAGCATGCCGATTAATACTCCTACTAAAATAGTAAGTACTGCGATATATCCTTTTATTCTTGTAGTAAGTTTAAAAGGTTCTTTTTTCTCAATATTATCTTCACTTGCATAACGGATTAATCCTTTTGGCAATCCGATTCTATCCATAATATGATCACATTCATCAATACAAGCTGTACAATTTACGCATTCTAATTGTGTACCGTTTCTAATATCGATTCCTGTAGGACAAACGACTACACATTGGTTACAATCTATACAATCTCCTTTTCCTGCTGCTTCTCTATCTTCGTTTTTTCTGAATTTAGATCTTCCTGCTGTTCCTTCTCCTCTTACAAAATCGTAGGCAACATTTATGGTTTTATTGTCTAACAAAACCCCTTGTAAACGCCCATAAGGACACGCAATAATACATACTTGCTCTCTAAACCATGCAAAAACAAAGTAAAAAATCCCTGTAAAAACCAATAGTGAAATAAGCGTTCCTAATTTTTCTGAAGGGCCTGCTTTTATGTCTGTAATTAATTCATCACTACCAATTACATAGGCTAAAAACACATTGGCAATAACAAATGAAATGATGAAAAACAAAGTCCATTTTAAGGCTCTTTTCTTTATTTTATCGGCATTCCATTCTTGTTTGTCTAACCTAATTTGTTTTCCTCGATCTCCTTCAATCCAAAATTCTATTTTTCTAAAAACCATTTCTAAAAAAATGGTCTGCGGACACATCCATCCGCAGAAAATACGACCAAAAACAACGGTAAATAAGATGATAAACACCACGCCAGTGATCATTGAAATAACTAACAAATGAAAATCTTGTGGCCAAAAAGGAAATCCAAAGATATTAAATTTACGTTCTAATACATTGAACAGTAAAAATTGATTTCCATTTACTTTTATAAAGGGTGCAATTAATAAAATTGCCAATAAAATATAGCTAACCCAAGTACGGTAATTGTAATATTTACCGCTTGGTTTTTTAGGATACACCCAAGAGCGTTTTCCATCTTCAGTTATGGTACTTATACTATCTCTAAACTGTTCATTCTTGGGTGCCTCCATTATCAACTATTAAAAACTATTTTTATTAGAAAGAGAGGGGATGCTTTAATAAGTATTAAAGCATCCCCTCTCTTTTATTTATTTATTTATTTTTCTTCCCAAACATCACCTTGTGGTGCTTTTGGGTTTGCAGGTGTTGTACCTTGTAAAGAAAGCACATAACTTGCTACTTTTACTCGATCATTAGGCTTAATCGTTTTACCCCACGCAACCATACCTTTACCGTCTCTACCTCCTTTGGTTATGGTGTTAAAAACATTTTTAATACCACCACCAAGAATCCAGTTTTTATCGGTAAGATTTGGCCCAATACCACCGCCACCATCAGCCATATGACAGGCTACACAGTTCATTTCAAAAACAGCTTTTCCTCGGTTTAAAGAGGCTTCATCTGTAAGTAAGGTAATTTTACTTTCGTCAAAAACATTAGGTGTACTTTTTTTGTATTTAGCAATTTCTATTCTTGCTTGTGCAACTTCTTTTTCATATTCAACGATTTGATTATCGCCATCTAACACCTCAAAACGAACTAAATAAATTACTCCAAAAATAATGGTTGCATAAAACATATATACCCACCAAGGCGGTAATACATTATCTAACTCTCTAATACCATCATAATTATGATCTAAAACAATTTCTTCTTCGCTTTCTATAGCTTTTGTTTTTGTCCATTTTTTGATAAGGTTATTTATCCACGCGTTTTCATCTACAGTTGATGGATCAATACCGTCTTTTTCCATTTGTAATGCTGTTGCTTTATTAATAGCAGTAACATTCACAATTTCTTTTAAGATAATTGCGATGGCAAAAACGATGATTAAAATCCAAACTAGCGGATTTTCATATAAATTAAACGGATTTTCGTACGATGCAATTGCTTTTGCAAGCCCTAAAAAAGAAACTATCGCAAAAATTACAAATACAGTTGATTGAATATATTTTTTCATTTTTTTATTGATTTTGATTTTCTAATGGCAAATTACTTACTTCTTCTATATACTCTTTTTTAGCAGTAGATACCCATAAAAATAGCACTACAAAGAAAGAAAAGAATATTAAAAGTGATATAATCGGGTATATTTCTATACCCGTAATACCTTCCATATAATGTTTTACAAATCGTAACATAATTACTTTTATTTGATTAATTGAGCTTGTACATCTTTCGCTTTAATATCGGTACCTAAACGTTGTAGGTAAGCAATTAATGCAACAATTTCTCTATCTTTCATTTCTACAAACTCTTCACCATTATCTGCTGCATATTTTTTATCAGCTTCATAATTTTTTACAAAATCTGGATCGTTGTATAAATTTTCTTGAATTTTCGCTCCTTGCGCATCCATACTTGCTTGTGCATTGGCGATATCATCATCAGAATATTCTACCCCTAAGGTTGCTAAAGTTTTCATCTTCTTTTCTGTATCAGACTTATCTAATTCACTAGAAATTAACCACTGATACCTTGGCATAATAGAACCTGATGACACACTTTGCGGGTCATACATATGATTTAAGTGCCAGTTATCTGAGTATTTACCTCCTACTCTATGTAAATCGGGACCTGTACGTTTAGAACCCCATAAAAATGGATGATCATTTACATATTCTCCTGCTTTAGAGTATTCTCCGTAACGTTCTACTTCGCTTCTAAACGGACGAATCATTTGTGAGTGACATCCTACACAACCTTCTCTAATATAAATATCTCTTCCTTCTAATTCTAACGGAGTATAAGGTTTTACACTGCTTATTTTAGGAATATTAGAATCTATCATAATGGTAGGTATAATTTGTACTGCACCACCAATTAGAATCGCAATAGTTGCATAAATGGTTAATTTAATTGGCTTACGCTCAATCCAAGTATGCCAAGTTTCTCCTTTTGTTCTGTTTTTAGAAACTTTTGTTAATGCTGGTGCTTCTGCCATTTCATCACCTACAAAACTACCTGCTTTAATTGTTTTTACTAAATTATACAGCATTATAAATGCTCCTGTAATATACAATGTTCCTCCAATAGCACGCATCCAATACATGGGTATAATTTCTGCTACCGTTTCCATAAAGTTACCGTAAGTTAAAGTTCCGTCAGGATTGAATTGTTTCCACATAGAAGCTTGTACAAAACCTGCTACATACATTGGTAAAGTATATAATATAATACCTAAAGTACCAATCCAAAAGTGTGCATTTGCTAAAGGCAATGAGTACAGTTTTGTTTTAAATAATCTTGGTACTAACCAGTACAGCATTCCAAAGGTTAAAAACCCGTTCCAT
>CAMZMA010000054.1 GCA_947311815.1 uncultured Flavobacteriaceae bacterium | reverse complement strand
TATTATATTGGTGGCCCTGAAGTAAAAGGCTTTCAGCAAGATTTAGAAAAATATTTAGATGTAAAACACGTAATTCCTTGTGCAAACGGAACAGATGCTTTGCAAATTGCAATGATGGGTTTGGGTTTAGAGCAAGGTGACGAAGTAATTACCGTAGATTTCACCTTTGCTGCCACTGTTGAAGTAATTGCACTGTTAAAATTAACACCCGTTTTGGTTGATGTAGAAGCAGACACTTATAATATGGATATTGAGGCGTTAAAAAAAACCATCACCCCAAAAACAAAAGCCATTGTACCTGTGCATTTATTTGGTCAATGTGCTAATATGGAAGCTATTTTAGAAGTTGCTAAAACTCATAATTTATTTGTCATAGAAGACAACGCACAAGCAATTGGTGCAGATTACATCTTTTCTGATGGTACAACAAAAAAATCTGGAACGATAGGAAATGTAGGAACTACCTCCTTTTTTCCATCAAAAAACCTAGGATGTTATGGCGATGGTGGCGCTATTTTTACTAATGATAATGAGCTAGCGCACACCATTAGAGGAATTGTAAACCACGGAATGTACACACGTTATTACCATGATGTTGTGGGGGTAAATTCTCGTCTAGATAGTTTGCAAGCAGCTGTTTTACAAATAAAATTACCTTTATTAGATAGTTATTGTGATGCTCGCAGAAAAGCAGCTCAATTTTATTCGGATGCTTTTGCCAATAACAAACACATCATCACTCCAAAAATTAGCGATTTTTCTACACACGTTTTTCATCAATATACCTTACAAATTACCAACGGAAAACGCAACGAATTGCATCAATATTTATTAGAACAAGGAATTCCGAATGCTATTTATTATCCTGTGCCTTTACACAGCCAAAAAGCCTATAAAGACAAACGTTATAATGAAGACGATTTTACAGTAACCAATCAATTAATTGATACTGTAATTTCATTGCCGATGCACACCGAATTAGAGGAAGAACAATTGTTATTTATCACAAAAACTATCAATGATTTTGTGAAATAAACTTAAAAAAAACTATGAAAAAAATATTAGTAACTGGTGGATTAGGATTTATCGGATCACACACCGTAGTAGCATTACAAAATGCAAAATTTGATGTTGTTATTATCGATAATTTATCGAACACAACTATTGATGTGCTAGACAACATCACCTCTATTACAGGAATAAAACCCGAATATCACAACATCGATTTGCGTAATAAAAAAGATGTACAACAATTTTTTGAGACGAAAAAAGTTGATGGAATTATCCATTTTGCAGCTTACAAAGCCGTGGGTGAAAGTGTAGAAAAACCTTTAGATTATTACGAAAATAACATCGGTTCTCTTATTTACTTATTGCAAGAAATGAACCAAAGAGGTTTAGACAACTTTATATTTAGCTCTTCGTGTACTGTTTACGGACAAGCCGATGAATTACCCATTACAGAAAACGCACCAATAAAACCTGCCGAATCTCCTTACGGAAACACCAAACAAATTGGCGAAGAAATTATCAACGAAAGTTGCAATGCTTACGGATTAAACGCCATCGCATTGCGTTATTTTAACCCAATTGGCGGACATGATAGTGTAAAAATTGGCGAATTACCTTTGGGAGTTCCTCAAAATTTAATTCCGTTTATTACCCAAACTGCTGCTGGTATCAGAAAAGAATTGTCGGTTTTTGGTGATGATTATCCAACGACTGACGGCACCGCAGTAAGAGATTATATACACGTTGTAGATTTGGCAAAAGCACATATTGCAGCGTTACAAAGGCTTATCAACAAAAAAAACAATAAAAATTTCGAATATTTTAATGTCGGTACAGGCACAGGAAGTTCGGTTTTAGAAGTAATTACCGCTTTTGAAAAAGTATCGGGTAAAAAACTAAACTACAAAATTGTAGGCAGAAGAGCAGGCGACATTACTGCGGCTTATGCAGATACCACCATTGCTAACAAAGAGTTGCAATGGAAAACAGAAAAAAGTTTAGAAGAAGCCTTAGACAGTGCTTGGAAATGGCAGTTGAAGCACTAAAATAAAAGCTATCTAAAAGTGTCATTCTGAATGAAATGAAGAATCTATAAAAACGCTTAGTATATGACAAAAAACACTCTACCATATGTAGATTTTTGAAAATCAAAACCTTTATACCCAGACCTCACAGGTTTCAAAAACCTGTGAGGTCTCTAAAATAAAGACTTTTTAGCTAGCTTCTTTTTATACTATTTACAAAAATTACCCCTCAAAAGAAGCACCACTAGCTGCTACACTTCTATCAATTTTACGTATTAAACCTTGTAAAACTTTCCCAGGACCTACTTCTATAAATTCGGTACCTCCATCAGCAATCATTTGTTGTATAGATTGTGTCCAACGCACTGGAGCCGTTAATTGTACCATTAGATTTTCTTTAATTTCAGTAGGATTTATTACCGCCTTTGCTACCACGTTTTGATACACAGCACAGGTAGGTTCATTAAACGTAGTTGCTTTAATGGCTGCTGCTAATTCTTCTCTTGCAGGTTCCATTAAAGGCGAATGAAACGCGCCACCAACAGGTAAAACCAATGCTCTTCTTGCTCCTTTTTCTTTCAGTACTTCGCAAGCTTTATCAATTGCTTTAACGTCTCCAGAAATTACTAACTGACCTGGGCAATTGTAGTTTGCCGCAACTACTACACCATCAATTTCTGTACACACTTTCTCTACAATTTCATCTTCTAATCCTAAAACAGCCGCCATGGTAGATGCTTGTGCTTCACAGGCTTTTTGCATTGCCAAAGCTCGTTTAGACACTAAAATTAATCCATCTTTAAAAGACAAAACACCATTTGCCACTAAGGCAGATAATTCTCCTAACGAATGTCCTGCTACCATTTCTGGCTGAAAAGAATCGCCTAAAACTTTTGCTAAAATTACCGAATGTAAAAAAATAGCAGGTTGCGTTACTTTGGTTTGTTTTAATTCTTCTGCAGTTCCTTCAAACATTACGTCGGTAATGCTAAATCCTAAAATATCGTTGGCTTGTTCAAATAATTCTTGTGCTAACGGACTTTTTTCGTACAAATCCAATCCCATTCCTGTAAATTGCGCTCCCTGACCAGGAAAAATATATGCTTTCATTTTTTAAATTTTGTTG
This sequence comes from uncultured Flavobacteriaceae bacterium, assembly GCA_947311815.1. Lineage (GTDB taxonomy): Bacteria > Bacteroidota > Bacteroidia > Flavobacteriales > Flavobacteriaceae > Polaribacter. The sequence goes on along the minus strand of CAMZMA010000054.1, from coordinate 9,876 downwards.
TTGTTTAATTGCAAAAATAACATTTTTTATACGAAGCTATTTCCTGCTATCCGCTATATTTCCGATTCTCATACCGATTAGTAATCAAAATACTCATCACTTTATTAGACACTCCTATTTTATACGGAATTGTCTATTTGTTTCAACAAAAATTTAACCTAAAAGCAGGTGAAGAAATAAAAGAGTAAATTTGGCAAGAACTTTGTAAGTTTCTTATAAATCTTCGTCTAAGATCATGAAAACAAAATAACAATGAAAAAATATATATTTACACTATTCGCTTTCTTTTTATTGATAAATTTACAGGCACAAACAGAAATTTTTGATCAATTATTAAAAAAACATGTAGATAAAAAAGGCCTTGTTAATTATGATGCTTTTAAAAAAGACACCGATAAACTAAATCAATATATTTCTTATTTAGAAAAAACAACACCCAATAATTCTTGGTCTGCAAACAAAGAAAAAGCCTTTTGGATGAACGCTTATAATGCATATACCATTAAAATTATATTAAAAAACTATCCGCTTAAAAGCATTCTAAAAATAAAAGAAAAAGGAAAAGATGCTTGGAATATTCCGTTTGCCGTAGTTGGCGGAAAAACCTACACCTTAAATACTATTGAGCATGAAATTTTACGTAAAAAATTTAATGATCCTCGTATTCATGTGGGGATAAATTGTGCATCGGGCTCTTGTCCACAATTGGGTAATGTTGCTTTTACAGAAAAAAATGTAGAGAAAAAATTAGCTCATTTTATGAAACTATTTATTAACGATGCAAGCAGAAATAAGATTTCTAAAAACAAGGTACAACTTTCTAAAATATTCGATTGGTTTAAAGGCGATTTCACCACAAACGGTTCTCTAATCGATTTTTTAAACAAATATTCTACTACAAAAATCAATAAAAAAGCAAAAATTAGCTTTTTAAAGTACGATTGGACATTAAACAAACAATAACAATGTAACTGTTGTTACACAAGATAGCAATTATTATTTCGTAATTTTACCCTCAATCTAAAAAACACTCTATGTCTAAAACATATTACGACCCCGCCGATTTACGAAAATTCGGAAACATTACCGATTGGAACGAAGAACTTGGTGATAAATTTTTTGAATATTACAACTCCGTTTTTAAAGAAGGTGCTTTAAGCGGTAGAGAAAAAGCATTAATCGCTTTAGCTGTGGCACACACCATTCAATGTCCGTATTGTATTGATGCTTACACGGGCGATAGTTTAAAACGTGGTATTACCAAACAAGAAATGATGGAAGCACTACATGTTGCTGGTGCAATTAGAGGTGGCGCTTCTTTGGTACACGGTGTGCAAATGATGAACAAAGTGAATAAACTGGAAATGTAAGCAGACTGTTGTTTTTGTATTTACAAAAACTTATAGGTTCGCTTATCCTGAGCGTAGTCGAAGGATAAAAATGTATCTGAAAGAAAAAATCAACACTAAATTTTCAATTACGAATGACACTTTTCGTAATTCGTAATTCTACATTCATAAATACTTATGAAAAAATCACTACAAGCAAGAAATAACGATTTGGCAAATACCTCTCGTCAATTAGAAATTTTATCAAACGGGATTTTTAAGGACGAGTTGCCTACGTTTGCTTCAAAAATCAGCAAAACAAATCAGTTTCCGTTGCGCCCTAAAAAATTAGAAATTCTGCAAATAAATGTAGGATATATGTGCAATCAAGTATGTGCACATTGCCATGTAGATGCGGGTCCAGATCGTAAAGAAATCATGACCAAAGAAACGATGCAGCAATGTTTATCGGTCTTAAAAAATGTAGCTGTTCATACCTTAGATTTAACAGGTGGCGCACCAGAAATGAATCCTCATTTTAGATGGTTTGTAGAAGAGGCTTCAAAAATTGGCGTTACAAATTTTATTGTACGCTCTAATTTAACCATCATTTTAGCCAATAAAAAGTACCACGATTTACCTGATTTTTTTAAAAAACACAACATTCATGTAGTGTCTTCTTTACCACATTATACTCGTGGCAAAACCGACAAACAACGTGGTAGTGGTGTTTTTGATAAATCGATAAAAGCTTTACAAATGTTGAATGCAGTGGGCTACGGAAAACCAAATTCTGGATTAGAATTAGACTTGGTTTATAATCCGTCTGGAGCGTTTTTACCAGGAAATCAACAAGAACTAGAAAACGACTTTAAAAAAGCATTGAAAGAAGATTTTAATATCGATTTTAACACACTTTTTGCGATTACCAATTTACCCATCAGCAGATTTTTAGATTATTTAATTGCCTCTGATAATTATGAAGATTATATGTATGCTTTGGTAGAGGCTTACAATCCGTCAGCAGTAGAAAATGTAATGTGTACCAACACGCTTTCGGTAAGTTGGGACGGATTTTTATACGATTGCGATTTTAATCAGATGTTAAATTTAAAGGTAAATAATACCATAAAACACATTGCAAATTATAACGAAGAAATTTTACAAAACAGAAATATTATAATCAATCAACATTGCTACGGATGTACTGCTGGCGCAGGAAGTAGTTGCCAAGGAACGGTTGCGTAGTATTCGGTTGTCTTATAGACTTTTCTCCAAAGGGAAAAATCACCTTTCTTCTAGGCTTACTTCGATTACGCTCAGTAACCGTAAATTTTATAAAATTAGAACTATGAAAAAATACTTGTTTACACTTTTTGCTTTTTTGATGGCATTTCATATCAATGCTCAAAAAAACTTGTCGGGTTTGTTAAAAGAGATGAATAAAGAAAGTATTCCGTATATTTATGTAGATAGTTTGTCAAAAATTAATGACACCATTATTTTATTAGATGCTCGTGAGAAAAAAGAGTACAAAATAAGTCATTTAAAAGGGGCAATGTTTGTAGGTTATAACAAATTTAATCTTAAAAAAACGATAAAAAATTTACCCAACAAAGATGCGAAAATTGTTGTGTATTGTTCATTAGGAGTTCGATCTGAAGATGTGGCAGAAAAATTAAAAAAAGCAGGATACACCAATGTACTCAATTTATACGGCGGTATTTTTGAGTGGAAAAATCACGATTTTAAAGTTTATAATACCAAAGAAAAAGAAACCGAAAAAGTACATGCCTTTGATAAAAACTGGGGAGTTTGGCTTAAAAAAGGAAAAAAAGTGTACAATTAATTAAAAAATTAAAAGATTGAAAGATTGAAAGATTGAAAATTATTAGAAGAACCATCTTAACTGTCCTAAAAAATTAAATGAGAACTTTGCTTCCTTTGTAAACATTGTGGTAAAGACCTCCGTTAGAAAAAAAATGAAGAAACAATTAGTAATCATATTTGTAAAAAATATCAAATTAGGGAAAGTAAAAACCCGTTTGGCAAAAATTATTGGTGATGAAGCGGCTTTTGAAATTTACAAAGCTTTGGTAAAGATTACCGAAAAAGCAACTGAAAATCTTTCGGTAGAAACGCATATTTATTTTTCTGATGAAGTAATACACACAAAATGGAACAAGCATTTTAAAACCATACAGATAGGTAACGATTTAGGCGAACGAATGAAAAATGCTTTTCAAGACGGATTTAAAAAAGGCTTTGAACACATTATTTTAATCGGTTCTGATTTACCAGAAATTTCATCAACAATTATTAAAAACGGATTTTCTGCCTTAGAAAAAAACGATGTTGTTTTTGGTAAAGCAGCAGATGGCGGCTACTATTTAATAGGTTTGTCTAACATGAATGTCGAAATATTTGAAAACAAACCGTGGAGTACACCTCAACTTTTAGACGTAACTTTACAACAGTTAAAAAACAAGCAACAATCGGTAAGTTTATTAAAAACATTAAACGATATAGATACGTATAAAGATTTAATCGCTTCTGATTTTTATAAAAACAATCAGCATGTTCAAAAAATTACGTCATTGCGAATTCCGATATAAAAAGCGGGATGAAGCAATCTCATTCTTGAGAAAGCAGAAGGCTAAATAATTAAAAAGGTTATCACGTAGTTTGTTCTCTACTATGTGAAAAAACTGGTTACTTCGACCCTGTCTGCCGATAGGCAAGATACGCTCAGTAACCGACAATAATGACAAGGAAATAAAAAATGAAAAAACAACAATTACAAGAAACCAAACAATATTTACAATCAAAAGGAATTACAAATCCACAAATTGGTATTGTTCTCGGTACAGGTTTAGGAAAACTAGTAGATTACTTAACTATTGATGTTGAGATTCCGTATGCTGAAATTCCGTATTTTCCAGAAGCAACGGTAGAATTTCACTCAGGAAAACTCATTTACGGCACACTTTCGGGTAAAAAAGTAGTGGTTATGTCGGGTCGTTTTCATCTGTATGAAGGCTATAATTTATGGGAAGTTACCTACGGAATTAGAACCATGCATCAATTAGGCATTTCTACATTATTGGTTTCAAATGCTGCTGGCGCCATCAATCTTACCTATAAAAAAGGCGATTTAATGTTGATTGATGATCACATCAACCTACAAGGAAGTTCGCCTTTAGCGTTTAAAGGCTCAGGTACTTTTGGCGATTTGTTTGCAGATATGTTAGCACCTTATGATAAAAACATCAACAAACAACTGAAAGCGATTGCCAAAAAAAATGACATTAATTTACACGAAGGTGTATATGCAAGTGTGGTGGGTCCGCAGTTAGAAACTAGAGCGGAATACCGAATGTTGCAAATTTTAGAAGCCGATGCCGTAGGTATGAGTACTGTGCCCGAAATAATTGTAGCTAAACATTTGCAATTGCCTTGTGCAGCTATTTCGGTTTTGACAGATGAGTGCGACCCGAAGAATTTACAACCTGTAAACATTGAAGAAATTATTGCCATTGCAGGAAAAGCAGAACCAAAAATGATTGCCTTATTTACTGAATTAATTAAAACCATATAGAACCAAGACAGAAAGAATCAAGAGTAAAGATATCTTGATTTTTGTATCTAAAATCTTAAAACCATGAGTTACTTAGACACCACACACAATGTATATAAAGAAGCAGCCTTAACGCCAGATGTTGGTTTGTGCTGTACTACAAATCCTATTTGGGAATTACCAGGATTAAAAATTCCTAAAATAATGCAGGAAATGAACTACGGATGCGGAAGTACCGTAAATTCGAGAGACCTTACCAACAATCCAAAGATATTATATGTAGGTGTTGGTGGCGGAATGGAGTTACTACAATTCGCGTATTTTAATCGTCAAAAAAGCGGTGTAATTGGGCTAGATGTGGTTGATGAAATGCTAGAAGCCTCACGTAAAAACTTTGTAGAAGCCGAAGAAATGAATCCTTGGTTTCAAAGTGATTTTGTCGATTTACGCAAAGGTGACGCAATGGATTTACCTGTAAAAGACAACTCGATTGATGTAGCAGCACAAAACTGTTTGTTCAATATTTTTAAGTCAGACGATTTAAAAAAAGCCATTGCAGAAATGTACCGAGTATTAAAACCACACGGACGTTTGGTAATGAGCGACCCAACCTGTGAACAACCGATGAATGATGAGTTACGTAATGACGAACGTTTACGTGCCTTATGTTTAAGCGGGAGTTTATCGATTGCCGATTATGTAAAAGCATTAACCGATGCAGGTTTCGGAACCATAGAAATTAGGGCTAGAAAACCCTACAGAATCTTAGACCCTAAAAATTACCCAACCGATGAATTAATTTATATAGAATCGATTGAAGTAGCTGCCATAAAAGACCCGATGCCCGCAGATGGCCCTTGTATTTTTACAGGTAAAGCCGCAATTTATTTTGGTGATGAAGATTATTTTGATGACAAACAAGGTCATGTTTTATTAAAAAACCAACCGTTAGCAATTTGCGATAAAACAGCAGGTATTTTTAAAAAATTAAACAGAGATGATATTTTTATTAGCGAAAGCACCTATCATTATGATGGCGGTGGTTGCTGTTAAAATGGAATAGTCTCAAAACTCCACAAGTTTTGAGACTGTTCCGTTTTTTTAACATCAAATATCAAACTATTTTTTTAAAACTCCACAAGTTTTGAGACTGTTCCATTTCAACTCTTTAAGAGCAATAAAAAACCCACTCAAAAATTGAGTGGGAAAATTGCTATGAAAAAGAAAAAGTGTGATTTTTCAATCACAATCCAAATATACTACTTCTTTTTAATTTTTGCTCGTTTTTTTATTTTTTTTTCTTAAAAATCGAAATACCAATTAAATAAATCGGCTTTTAAGCCTACAGAAAACCAAACTGTACTCAATTTAGGGTTTGCCAATGTTGATGTATCAATAGCAAAATTTCTATACGTTGCTCCTGCAAACAAGCTTAAATTGTTTGATGGATTTAATAAATAATTTGCTTGTACTTCTGTAATAAAAATAGTTGCTGTATTTCCTTGAGACAATTCATTTCCTATATCTCCTTGTCTTATATTATAAGATTGATAAATATCACCTCCGTAACTTACTGCTTGATCTGCAAAATCGAAACCTTTTTTACCAAGTGTTATTTTAGCACTACCACTCAATCTATCTCTTTTATATCTTGCAATTGCTATGGCTTCCCAAAAATTCGCTCCCCATAAATGCCCTAAAGGTTGACTGTAACTTCCGTAACTTAATATGGGCGATTTATGTGCAAATGTATAAGGTCTTGCATAATTATACTCTAGTTGTAAATACAAATTTTTTACCTTAAAAGCGTCAAAATATTTTGCTCCGATTTGATACGCAAATTTATTTCTCCAATCACTTAAATCTTTTAAATTTCCAACCGAAAACTCATCAATAATTAATTGAGAATACAAGGCGATATTGTTGTTCCATTTGTATTTACTCGTTAAACCAATCAATGCATTTCCTGCATCTTCTCCTCTATTAAACTCTACTGCACGATAAAAAATAAGTGGATTTAAAAAACCTATATCAAATCCGTCTTTTCCGCTAGAAATAGATGTTTCAAACAATCCAACGTTAAATTTATCGGTAATATTGATACTCAAATAATGTGCTGCAATATATTTTCTAGCATGTAAATTACCATTTATAACGTTTCTTAACGAAGGTTCTGTAGCCCACAACCAAACATTGTTGTACTGAAATTTCCAAATATTGGCTTTTATTTTTAAGTACGTTGATGGCGAAGAAACATCTGACAACACAAAACTTCTATAGCCATCGCCAATAAAATTTTTACCTTGACCAAACTGAAACTGCATGTATTTATTTGGAGTGTATGAAACATATCCTTCTGCCACAGGATAATCAAAAGCATCGGTTTTAAATCCTTTTGCTTTTCCTCTTCCAGGAACCAATCCTTCAGAAAATAGCGGTCTGAAATTTAAAGCAGGATTAAAAATGTAAGCGTTTACATAATCTGCAAAACGTCCTTGGCTTTCATAAATAGTTGATGAAAACGAAAATTTACTACCAATACCCCCATTTACAGTTAAAACTCTTGAGTTGTTATACGTGTACGAAATATTAGAATTGTCTTTACCAATTTGTACATCGGTTAAAAAATCTAAGGTTAACCAATAATCTTTACGTTTTATTTGCAATAAATGTTCATTCCATAATTTTCTGCCAAACCAAGAAGAAATTGCGGGTTTTAAAAATTTCTTTTTTTCTTCTGTCAAATTATAATACTTACTTACTTCACTATATAAAAATGGTTTTGAAGCGGTGTGCGTTCCTTTAGCTTTGTGCATTGCAAATTCATAATCTACATATTTTTGATGCACAAACGGAATATTTAATTGACTATTATCTTCTAAAAAAGTAGAATCTGCTATTTTATTTTGAGCAATTACTAGATTAATATCTATTTGCTTTCCTTGGTCTGTAATTGCATAATTATTAATCATTCCTTCTGTTAAAGGAAAATGAATAGGCAGTACAAACCTCATTTCTACAGGATGTGTATTAAACGTTGCTGGCTGTATTTTAGGAAATGTTTTAAACACTCTACTTACTTCTTTTTCTAACTCTTTGTAAGGTGAAGTGACATAAATTAGCTGAAATTCGCCAGTATTAGTCACAATAAAAGTCGCATTTACTGTGCCAGTATATTTTTCTTTAATAATGGCAGAAGGCGTTTTAAATTCTTTGAAAAAAAGTTGTTTTGTTTGTTTAAAAAAGCATGTTTTTATAGTTGATATTTCTACATCATTACAAGAATCATATACAGGATATTTTTCTGCTTGAGCAAATAATAAGATGGGGAACAACAAAAAAAAGAATAGATGTTTTTTCATTATGATTATTTAAAGTTTAAATATTTTATTGTTTTTTAACTGATATTTTTCTTGACTTTCGGGACACACTGCAATGTTTTTTTTATCAAATATTAAACGATGACCAAATTCACTAATCCAACCAATTTGTTTTGACGGATTTCCTACAACCAACGCATAAGGCAACACTTCTTTTACCACAACTGCTCCTGCGCCTATAAAAGAATATTCGCCAATATCATTACCGCAAACTATGGTTGCATTGGCACCAATACTTGCTCCTTTTTTTACCAAAGTACGTTTGTATTCACTTTTTCTTTTAATGGCACTTCTAGGGTTTATTACGTTTGTAAACACCATTGAAGGCCCTAAAAACACATCATCTTCGCAAATGACCCCTGTGTAAATAGAAACATTATTTTGCACTTTTACGTTGTTACCCAACACAACTTCTGGTGACACTACTACATTTTGACCAATAGTACAATCGTTACCGATGATACAATTGGGCATAATATGGCTAAAGTGCCAAATTTTTGTGTTTTCACCTATGCTACATCCTTTATCTACAACTGCGGTTTCATGTGCAAAAAAATGGTTCATCTATCTATTTCCTGAAATTTTATAAACGACAAAAATACATAATTAGATACTTCTTATAATATAAAACTCCAACCTTTTACGGTTGGAGTTTTATATTAATTTTAATTTCCTACAAAACCTGAAAAGCAATTGGCAAAATATACCGAACTTTTACTGGTTTTTTACGTTGTTTTCCTGGGGTAAATTTAGGTAATTTATTGATGATTCTTATCGCTTCTTTTTTTAATCGATTGTGAGGAGCTTTTACTTGAATGTCTATTATTTTCCCCTTTTTATCGATTACAAATTGAGCAAAAATTTTATGAACTCCTTCTTGCAAACCTACGTCTTGCGCCAATTCAGCATTAAAATTTCTAAGTACAAATTTCTTCATTTTTTTATCAAAACATTTTTTATTTGCTGCTTTTGATAAACCTTCGCATCCTTTAAAAACAGGTGCATCTTCAATAATTCTATACGGCACATCATTTTCAATAGGGTCATCAACAGCTTCGGGAACCATTCCTTTTAATGCAGTGTCTATTTTATATTCTTCGGCATCAATTGTTGGTAAATTTGTTTCTATAATCGTATTATCTCCTTTTTTTATAGGTACCAAATCTAAAATTTTATGTTTAGTGATTATTTTCTTTTTAATTTTTGCTTTAGGCATTTCTTTTACAAAATTGACAATCGCATCTTCTGAAACATATTTAGGAGAAGAAATATCATCATAAATCATAGCCAACGGAGGTTTTTGTAGTGTTTGGTATTCTAGCAGAATGTACACTACAAAAAGTGTGACTACCAAACCCAGTTGTAGAAACAACTTGCTATAATTTTCTAATTGTTTTTTGGGTACTTTTTTAAATGTTCTCATAACGTAACTGTTTTAAAATGTTAAAACGGGTCAAGCGCAAAACTTGTGGGATTTTTGTCTTTAGGCGAATAATTTTTGTAACCTAAACATAAAGAAATCCACTTTTCTTACTCCTTTTAATTGAGTTCTAAAACCTTTTATTTTAGCATTAAAAGACTCCGCAGACGC
>CAMZMA010000053.1 GCA_947311815.1 uncultured Flavobacteriaceae bacterium | reverse complement strand
TGCAATCATGACTTTTTTAGAAAAAATAAAACAACCCGATTTTAAAAAAAATGTACTAAAAGTAGCTCTTCCGTTTTTTATAATAGTTACTATTATTTCATTATTTATTAATAGTTCTTCTGCAATTTTTAGTGGAAATTTTGACGATGTTTACCAAATTAATTTTGCTGACGGAAAATGGCAATCTTTTTTTGGCTATAAACTTTTTTTTAGTATTGTTTACGGTATTTGGCAAACAATTAAAAACACCTAAAAGAGCTTTTAAACTCTTTTAGATATTTTCTTTTTTAATCTAACTGAATTAAATTAATTGTACTCTCTTTTACTTTTTTATTTAATGTAGCTACATCTATTTTAAAAATGTGATATAATTTTGCCAACTCAATATCTATTTTTTTGATAATTTCATTTTTAAAAGTAATTTCTTGATTTGTTGGTCTGTATGTTCCAATTCGTATTAATGAGTTTAAATGAGCCAATTTGTTATTCAATCTAATCGGAAAATTTAAAGGATCTTGATTGCTTTTGCTTTTTGTTTGATACAATGTTTTTTCTATGGCAGAAATGTTTTTTTGTAAATCATCGGCAAATTTAATAAGTTTTGTGTGTTTTTCTTTATCCTGAATAGAATTTTTTAAAGATGTAATTTGTTTTTTAATTTTTGCTACATTTTTAAGTGCTTTGTGTATTTCTGTAACTTTGTCTCTAATTTCTAGAACAAAATTAAATTGTTGCTTCATATCTGCTAATGAAGTTTCTGAGATAGGGTTTTTAAGAATGTTAAAAGAACTTTTTTCACTCATGTTATTTACTGATAGTTTTACAGTATAAGAACCAGGTAAAGCCTTTGGGCCGCTTAAAGAAGCCCACCATAAAATCATTCCTTTTACTTTTTCGGCAGATGGATACATCATATCCCAATAAAACACATTACTTCCTTCTTTTAATTTTAATTCTTTCTCTTTTTCTTGTTTGTTTGGATGATTGCTAAATTTTTGAATCAAATTTTGATTGCTGTCATAAAAAGATAAAGAAACAGTGTCTTTTTCATTCATTTTTTTTAAATAATAATGAACTGCTACTCCACCAGCATGATTTGTTCCATACACTTTAGAAGTTCTACCTCTGCCACCTCTTAGTTGGTAACTGTTTTTAGGTTTGTATAAAATTACCTCTTTGTTAATTATTGATTTAGTAAGCTGATGTAACGGAGTTAAATCGTCTATAATCCAAAAAGCTCTTCCTTGAGTGGCAGCAATTAAATTATCCTCTTTTACTGCTAAATCAGTAATTGGCACAATGGGAAGGTTTAATTGAAATTTTTGCCAATTTTTTCCGTCATTAAAAGAAATATACATTCCTCTTTCTGTACCTGCATATAACAAGCCTTTTCGTTTTGGGTCAGCACGCATTGTTCTTGTAAAATCTTCGTTTTCGATGCCGTTTACAATTAGTTTCCAAGATTTTCCATAGTTTTCTGTTTTATAAATGTAAGGTTTGTAGTCTCCTAATTTATAGCGTGTTCCAATAATATAAGCACTTCCTTTTTTAAACGGATTGATCTCAATTGAGTTTATCATCATCCATTCGGGCATTTTTTTAGGTGTTACATTTTTCCAGTTTTTCCCATCACGAGTAAGATGTACCAAACCATCATCAGAACCAGTCCAAATCACATTTTTTTCTAAAGGAGATTCTGCCACTGCAAAAATAGTTGCGTAATACTCTACACCTGTATTATCTTGCGTAATCGGGCCTCCAGATGATGTTAGTGTTTTTGGATCATTTCTTGTTAAATCTGGACTTATTACTTCCCAAGATTGACCTTCATTATAAGTAACATGCAAATGATTAGAAGCGGCGTATAATTTGTTTTTTTGATGCGGAGAAAATAGAATTGGAAAATTCCATTGAAAACGATATTTAAAATCTTCAGCGCCATGTCCCATAGGGTCATCTGGCCATACATTTACAGATCTTGTTTCATTTGTTTTATGATTTTTTCTAGTTAATAAACCTCCGTAACTACCACCGTAAACAATATCATTATTTGCTGGGTCAACTGCAATATGTGCACTTTCTCCTCCTGCGGTAGCTTCCCAATTGCTTTCTGATAAAAAGACCCCATTTACTCTATGAGGAATTCTTATGGTAGAATTATCTTGTTGTGCGCCATAAATTCTATACGGAAAATGATTATCGGTAGTTACTCTATAAAATTGTGCTGTTGGTTGATTTAGATAAGTGCTCCAATTTTCGCCAGCATCAAAAGAAACCTGAGCACCACCGTCATCACCAATAATCATTCGTTGATTGTTTTCTGGTGCAATCCATAAATCATGATGATCTCCGTGAGGTGCTTTAAATGTTTTGTAGGTTTTACCACCATCGGTAGATTTATGATAACGCACATTTAATACATATAAAATATTTGCATCCTGAGTATCTGCATACAAACGTGTATAGTACCAAGCACGTTGCCTTAGTTTTCGTTCGCTATTAATAAGTTTCCATGTTTTACCTGCATCAACAGATTTGTAAATACCTCCTTTTTTATTTTCTATCAAAGCCCAAACAATATCAGAATTTACGGGAGAAACTGTTACGCCACTTATACCCCAAACACCTTTTGGTAATCCTTTATTGGTAGAGATATTTGTCCATGTTTCTCCAGAATCTGTACTTTTCCAAAGAGCAGAACCTTCGCCTCCACTAGATAAACTATAAGGAGTTCTTCTAACATTCCATGTAGTTGCATAAAGTATTCGAGCATTATTTGGGTCTATTATTAAATCTACAGCACCTGCGTTATTATTTACAAACAATACTTTTTTCCATGTTTCCCCTCCGTTTATAGATTTATATACGCCTCTTTCTTCAGAAGATTTATACAAATCGCCTAATACAGCTGCATATACAATAGCTGGATTTTTAGGATCAATTTTTATTCTAGGAATATGTCTAGAATTTGGTAATCCTATGTGTTTCCATGTTTTACCAGCATCAACAGATTTCCAAACACCATCACCAGAAGATACGTTTCCTCTAATTGTTACCTCTCCGTTTCCTACATAAATTACATTATTATCCCATTCGCTTACTGCGATAGAGCCTACGGAACCACCAAAAAAACCGTCAGATATATTAGACCAAGTTCCGCCGCCATCAGTAGTTTTCCAAACACCTCCGCCAGTTGCACCCATATAAAACAAAGTAGGTTTTCCTTTTACACCAGTAACAGCAGCACTTCTTCCGCCTCTAAAAGGACCAATGTTTCGCCATTTTATAGACGAATAATATATTGAAGAAAATTTGCTAGAACTATTTTGAGCCTTAACTTTGTAATTTGTTGAAAACAAAATTATAAAAATAAATAATGCGATTTTTTTCATGATTGTTTGGTTTAATTTTGGTTTTTAAAGGTACAAATTTTTAATAATATTTTTTTGAATTTAAAATTAGCACATCCCAACAAAGTCATAAAGAAATCGATTACTATTTCTGGCTCTAAAAGTGAATCGAATCGACTACTCATTTTACAGCAATTATATTCAGAATTGAGTATTCATAATTTATCTGACTCTGATGATTCTGTACATTTACAAGAAGCCTTATCTTCTAAAAAAGGATTGATAGATATTGGTCATGCAGGTACTGCAATGCGTTTTTTAACGGCGTTTTTTGCTACACAAGAAAATGTAAAAGTAACACTTACAGGTTCTGAAAGAATGCAAAATAGACCTATCAAAATTTTAGTTGATGCACTCATTAGTTTAGGAGCTACAATTTCTTATGAAAAAAAAGAAGGATATCCACCAATAAATATAATAGGAAAAAAAATCCTAAAAAATACTGTAACCATAAACGGAAATGTGAGCAGTCAATATATTTCTGCACTCCTATTAATTGCACCTAGTTTAGAAAACGGATTGAATATTCAATTAACAGGCAATATTACATCCATTCCTTATATTAAAATGACCTTGTCTTTACTACATCAATTAGGTGTAAAAGCTGATTTTAATGACACGATTATAAAAATAAAAGCCAAAAAAAACATACAAAAACAAACGGTTGTGGTAGAATCTGATTGGAGTTCTGCATCTTATTTTTATAGCATCATTGCGTTGAGTAAAATGGGCTCAGAAATTACTTTATCATCCTATAAAAAAGACAGTTTACAAGGGGATGCTTGCTTGTCAGAAATCTATCAAAAATTTGGAGTAACAACTACTTTTTTAGAGCATGCAATTGTCTTAAAAAAAGAAAAAGAACATCAAACAAATCATTTTACAACCGATTTGAAAAACGCACCAGATATTGCGCAAACGATTGCTGTTACTTGCTTCGGATTAAATATTTCTTGCGGATTAACAGGATTACATACTTTAAAAATTAAAGAAACCGATAGATTGGTTGCTTTGAAAAATGAGTTAGAAAAACTAGGAGGTAAAGTACGAATTACCGAAGATAGTTTGCGCCTAAAATCTACATCAAAAATCAACTCAAACATAACTATTAACACCTATAATGATCATAGAATGGCAATGGCTTTTGCGCCTTTAGCTATTAAAAAATCAATCAACATTAATAATGCAGATGTCGTTTCTAAATCGTATCAAAATTTTTGGAAAGATTTGCAGCAAGTAGGTTTTATTTTAGAACATTTCTAAATTAAAACCCTAAACACTTGACAACGCCTATCTTGATGTTGTATATTTGCCGCCGTTACCTTAAATCATTTATTAAAAACAGCATTTTTAACACAATCTGCTGAAAAAATATTCTACATGAAGTTATCAAAATTTGCATTCGAATTACCCGATGAATTATTATCGCAATATCCGCCAGAACATAGAGACGAATCTCGTTTAATGGTTTTAAACAGAAAAGAAAAAACTATTGAGCATAAAACATTTAAAGATTTAATCAATTATTTTGATGAAGGCGATGTAATGGTACTTAATAATACTAAGGTTTTTCCTGCACGTATGTTTGGTAACAAAGAAAAAACAGGCGCAGAAATTGAAGTTTTTTTACTAAGAGAATTAAATGCCGAAAACAGACTTTGGGATGTATTGGTAGATCCTGCTCGAAAAATTAGAATTGGTAACAAATTATTTTTTGGAGAAGATGATAGTTTAGTGGCAGAAGTAATTGACAACACCACTTCTAGAGGAAGAACATTACGCTTTTTATTTGATGGACCTTATGAAGAATTTAGAAAAAAATTACTTGAATTAGGTCAAACGCCATTGCCAAAATCTATCAATAGAGCTGTAGAGCCAGAAGATGAAGAACGTTATCAAACCATTTTTGCAAAAAACGAAGGTGCCGTTGCAGCACCAACTGCAGGGTTACATTTTTCTAGACATCTTTTAAAACGTTTAGAAATTAAAGGAGTAGATTTTGCTGAAATGACGTTACATGTTGGTTTAGGAACTTTTAATTCGGTTGAAGTAGAAGATTTATCTAAACATAAAATGGATTCTGAAAAAATTCATATTCCTGCAAAAACTGCGGATAGAATTAACGATGCCAAAGCAAATAAGAAAAGAATTTGTGCTGTAGGTACAACCGTTATGAGAGGAATTGAATCTTGTGTATCTGCCAATCAAAAATTAAATAGCTTTAAAGGGTGGACCAATAAATTTATTTTTCCAGAGTATGATTTTAGTATCGCCAATGCCATGGTCACTAATTTTCATTTACCAAAATCGACTTTAATGATGATGGCTGCCTCATTTGCAGGCTATGATTTTTTAATGGAAGCGTACGAAGTTGCCGTTAAAGAAGGGTATAAATTTCATACTTATGGAGACGCAATGTTAATTATCTAAATAATAGATACAATAGACGTTGTCTTTCTAAAAAAAACTATAAAAACGACGAAAAATCAAATGATTATTCGTCGTTTTTTAAGCAACATAAATGAGTAAAAAAAAGGATATAAGAGCATTAACAAAAGAAGAATTAAGAACTTTTTTTGTAGAAAATGGCGACAAAGCTTTTCGTGGAAATCAAGTCTATGAATGGTTGTGGCAAAAATCTGCTCATTCTTTTTTAGCCATGACCAACCTCTCTAAAGCAACCAGAGAAATGTTGGAAACCCATTTTGTAATCAACCATATTAAGGTAGATACAATGCAACGAAGTAAAGATGGTACCGTAAAAAATGCTGTTCGTTTGCACGATGATTTGATTGTAGAATCGGTTTTAATTCCTACAGAAACCAGAACAACTGCTTGTGTTTCTAGTCAAGTTGGTTGTAGTTTAGACTGTACGTTTTGTGCAACAGCACGTTTAAAACGTATGCGAAATCTAAATCCTGATGAAATTTACGATCAAGTAGCCGCCATCAATAAAGAAAGTTTACTGTATTACAATCACAAACTCTCTAACATTGTATTTATGGGGATGGGAGAACCACTGATGAATTACAATAATGTAATGAAAGCCATTGATAAAATTACTTCGGATGAAGGCTTAGGAATGTCGCCAAGAAGAATTACCATTTCTACTTCGGGTGTACCAAAAATGATTAAAAAAATGGCAGATGATGAGGTGAAATTCAATTTAGCGGTGTCACTTCATTCAGCTATTGATGCAATTAGAACTCAAATAATGCCCTTTAATAAAACCTTTCCGTTAGATGATTTAAAAGAGTCATTACGCTATTGGTATGAAAAAACAAAACGAAGAGTTACTTACGAATATATTGTTTGGAAAGATATTAACGACAAAAAAGAAGATATCAATGCACTTATTGCTTTTTGTAAAGTAATACCGTGTAAAGTAAATTTAATTGAATACAATCCTATTGATGATGGCAAGTTTCAGCAAGCACCAAAACAGGCCATAAACAATTATATTTCTAACTTAGAAATGCACGATATTATTGTAAATGTGCGACGTTCTAGAGGAAAAGATATCGATGCTGCTTGTGGGCAATTGGCTAATAAAACCTAAGGTTATTTTTACTACTTTTGATACTTAGATGAAACCTGTAGAACAAATAAAACAACCTATTTTAAAAGAAATGGAAATCTTTGAAACCAAATTCAAAGACTCCATGTTATCTAAAGTTCCGTTATTAAACCGAATTACCTATTATATTGTACGCAGAAAAGGAAAACAAATGCGACCAATGTTTGTTTTTTTGGTGGCAAAAATGGTTTCAGATGGAGGTTTTGATGAACGAACGTATCGAGGAGCATCCGTAGTAGAACTCATTCATACAGCAACGTTGGTACATGATGATGTAGTAGATGAAAGCAACCGACGAAGAGGTTTTTTCTCAATCAACGCACTTTGGAAAAATAAAATTGCCGTTTTAGTGGGCGATTTTTTACTCTCAAAAGGATTGTTATTGTCTATTGATAATGAAGATTTCGATTTGCTAAAATTAATTTCTATTGCCGTTAGAGAAATGAGCGAAGGCGAGTTGCTACAAATAGAAAAAGCTAGGAAATTAGACATTACAGAAGATATTTATTTCGAAATTATTCGTCAAAAAACAGCTACCTTAATTTCGGCATGTTGTGGTATTGGAGCGGCATCTGTAGGTGCAAATAATGAAACCGTACAACAAATGCGAAAATTTGGAGAATACATTGGGTTGGCGTTTCAAATTAAAGATGATTTGTTTGATTATACCGATGATAAAATAGGAAAACCTACAGGAATCGATATTAAAGAACAAAAAATGACTCTTCCGCTTATTTATACGCTTAATAATTGTTCTAAAAAAGAAAAAACGTGGATTATTAACTCGGTTAAAAAGTACAATAAAGATAAAAAACGAGTAAAAGAAGTCATTGCTTTTGTAAAAGAAAACGGTGGAATTGAATATACCACAAAAAAAATGCACGATTACAAAAACAAAGCTTTGGCAATTTTAAATAATTACCCGAGTTCTCCTTATAAAGACTCTTTGTTGCAAATGATTGATTATGTGGTAGATCGTAAAATTTAAAAAATTATTTTGGGTGATTTTTTTAGTAGGTGACAAAAATCAATATTTTTTATAATTACTTCGTTTTAGAGACCTCACAGGTTTCATTTATCCGCCGAAGGAGGAAAACCTGTGAGGTCTAAATAACTAAACCTTGTTTTTAATAATTTTATGAACGTTAAATTTTTTATGTCATGTACTATTCTATTGAAGGATGAATGACAAAAATAGATTGTTATAGAATTTAAAATCCACCCCAAAACTCTACCTCTAAAACTCCAACAATTCTTCTAAAAACTTCCTCGAATTAGACAAACGAGGTACTTTGTTTTGTCCGCCTAATTTCCCTTTTTGTTTTAACCAATTGTAAAACAATCCTTTTTTGGCTACATGAATTACAGGCATATTTAACGTCATGTTTTGATAGCGTTTTGCTTCGTAATCTGAATTGATAGATTTTAATGTATTGTCTAATATTTCTGTAAAATAAGCAATGTTTTTTGGAGGTTTACTAAATTCAATCATCCATTCGTGCCCGCCTTTTTGGGTATTGCTCATAAAAATAGGTGCTACCGTATAATCTACAATGGTAGCATCGTTTTTTTTGCAGGCTAATTTTAGTGCATCTTCGGTATTTTCTATAATTAATTCTTCGCCAAAAACATTGATAAAATGTTTGGTTCTCCCCGTAATTTTTATTCGATAAGGATTGAGCGAAGTAAACTTAATGGTATCGCCAATTAAATACCGCCACAAACCGCTATTGGTAGTAATTACCAATGCATAATTGGTGTTTTTTTGCACTTCGGATAAAGGAATTGCTGTAGAGTTTTCTCCATCATAAGCATCCATCGGAATAAATTCATAGAAAATTCCGTAATCTAGCATCAATAATAATTCTTCTGAATCATTTTGATCTTGTATGGCAAAAAAACCTTCGGATGCATTGTAGGTTTCGTAGTATTTAAATCCTTTTTTAGGGATTAGTTTTTTGTACTGTTCTCTATACGGATTAAAGTTTACACCTCCATGAAAATACACTTCTAGGTTTGGCCACACATCAATAATAGAATTTTCCCCTGTTTTTTCTAGTACCTTGTTTAAAAACACCAACATCCAAGAAGGTACACCTGCTAAACTGGTAATATTTTCATTTATGGTTTCGTTAACAATGGCTTCCATTTTACCTTCCCATTCGCTCATCAATGCAATTTCTTGACTCGGAGTAGAGCTAAAATCTGCCCAAAAAGGCATGTTTTCAATAATAATTGCCGACAAATCGCCAAAAAATGAATCACTATCTTCATATGCGTCAGAGCTTCCGCCCAAGCGCAATCCTTTTCCTACAAATAATTGAGAATTAGGGTTGTTGTTGATATAATGACACAGCATGTCTTTACCTGCTTTCATGTGACAATCTTCAATGGCTTCGTCACTTACAGGAATAAATTTACTTTTTGCGTTAGTTGTTCCGCTAGATTTTGCAAACCATTTAATGTCTGTTGCCCAAAATAAATTTTGTTCGCCTTTTCGGCATCGTTCTATCTGAGGTTCAATACTTTCGTATTGTTGTATTTTTACTGTTTTTGCAAAATCTTCGTAGGTTTTTAGGTAAGAAAATCCGTTAATTTTACCAAAACGAGTATCTTTTGATGCGTTTATCAGCTTAAAAAGTAACTCTTCTTGAACATCAATAGGATATTTTAAAAAGAGTTCTATTTGATGAATTCTTTTTTTTAAAAACCAAGAAATGATAGAATTTACTAACGGAAATGGCATAAATTGTTGGGTTGAATGTGATTTCTTTTGATTAAATTTACAAAATCTATCTAAAAAATACAACATTTGTTCGATGAAATATCAAGGAGTCTTAAAAAAAATGCCCACAGAAAATCTAGAAACTATTCAATATTACTTAGAAATGCCTGCTGATGTGCTGCATATGAATCAATTACTAGATAAAAAAATTACAATTTCTTTTGTGGGATACGAATGTTTAAGTTGTGGTAAAAACAAACAAATTTACCGACAAGGTTTTTGTAAGACGTGTTTTTTTGAAACACCAAATGCAGGTGATTGGATTATGCGCCCCGAATTAAGTACAGCACATTTAGGTGTTGAAGATAGAGATTTGGCTTTTGAGCAAAAAATGCAATTAAAACCGCACATTGTATATTTGGCGTATTCTAGCAACATAAAAGTTGGCGTTACCCGAAAAAGTCAAGTACCAACACGTTGGATAGATCAAGGAGCAACCAAAGCAATGGCTATTGTAGAAGTGCCAAATAGGTATTTAGCAGGTGTTACAGAAGTTGCTTTAAAAGAGCATATTGCAGATAAAACCAATTGGCGTAAAATGTTAACATCTACTTCAGACGAGGTAGATTTGAATGTAATAAAGCAAGAATTATTTCAATACATACCAGAAGAAGTACGCCCATATTATCTAGAAAACGACACAGAAATTACCGCATTAAATTTTCCGATACTACAAGTTCCTGATAAAGTAAAAAGTTTGAATTTAACAAAAACACCTTCTTATTCTGGTGTTTTAAAAGGGATAAAAGGACAGTATTTTATTTTTGAAGACAATACGGTTTTTAACGTAAGAGCAAACGAAGGTTTGGTGGTAGAATTGACAATATAATTTACCGTGTAGATTTTCTAATGACCAAATCGGTTTTAATAATTTCGGTTTTAAATTTAGAAGGTTTGTTTTCTAATCGATGAATTAAAATTGATGCAGCTGTTTCTCCCATTAATTCTCCGTGTTGGCTTACCGTTGTCATTCTAGGACTAGAATGTCTTGCTAAAATTCCGTTAGAAAAAGGAATTACAGCAAAATCTTTCGGAATTTTATATCCTTTTCGTAGTGCAACTTTCATTGCAGAAATTGCGGTAGATTCTCCAGTTGTAATTACACTATCAATTTTATGAGCATCAAAAATTGGCGTTAAAATAGCTTCGTGCTTGTTGTAATTTTTTTCGTTAATGTTGATTACTAGGTCTTTACGAAAAGGAATACCTACATTTTCTAAGCCTTTTTTATATCCTTCTAAACGTTGTTTTCCAATAATTAATTTACTCATGGTAGAAATAAAAGCAATGTTTCTATGCCCTTTATTGTATAAAAATTCTACCGTATTTTTTGCACTTTCTATATTGTTGGTAATTACTTTATCGCATTCAATATTTTGAGCAACTCTATCAAACATCACAATAGGAATGTCGTTATTAATCGTATCTTTTAAATGCTGATAATCGTTTTTAAGTTCTGTTTCTTTGGCGATAGAGATGATAAATCCGTCAATACTTCCGTTAGAAAGCATTTCAATAGTTTCTACTTCTTTTTCAAAAGATTGATTAGAAATACAAGTAATAATTTTGTAGCCTTTTTTTGCAGCTGTTTTTTCAATTCCTTTAAAAACCTGAGCAAAATAGTAATTTAACATGTTCGGAATGATAATTCCAATTGTTTTTGTGCGTCTGTTTTTTAAACTTAATGCGTTAAAATTAGGCTTGTAATTTTGCTCTTTTGCGTATTTCTGAATTTTTGTTTTTGTAGCAACACTAATTTCATAACTATCATTTAACGCCTTAGAAACGGTAGAAATAGAGACGCCAAAATGTTGTGCAATATCTTTTATGGTAAGTCTTTTCAACGTAAACGAGTTTTATGAATTAGAAAAATTTAAGCGAGATAGCAAGGTACGAAATGAAAAGTATTTATTTCTTAAAAATTAGATAAAATACCCATTTTTGTTGATGAATAGCTACAATTTATAACATTCTAAAATTTTACGGATTGTTAGAACGTCTTTTTTAACGTATTTCGTGAAATTTCAAACGCTAAAACACCAAAAACAATCAGATACTCTAGTGCAACCCAATATAAGTTTTCTTTCCAAGGGTTTGTAGCATACACATGATAGCTAAACACGATTGCTAAACTCCAAACCAGAGAAAATTTATACTTGGTAAATACAGATAAAGCGACTAAAGTTGCCAAATACCAAGGATGCACTGTTGTGGTAAAAAAATAGTATAATGAGAGTCCGAATAAAAGAGCTGTTACTAATTGAATAGGTGTTTTGTTTTTTCTAAAAAAAGTAATACTACCTAAAAACAAAAGAGTTATAAATGGCATTATTTTGCCAATAATAGCAATTTCATTCCAACCTCTAAAAAGATACCCGATTTCTCTAAAAATATAGTAAAAACTTGCATTATACTCAAACGTTTTAAACCATAAACCTACAGAATTGGTGTAACTATCAACAAATTTTGAGGAGTAAAAAGGAAGAAACAATAGTACGATAGTTGTAAGTGTAATGCCGTAAAAAGCAAGTAGTTTTTTGAATCCATTTAGTTTTAATAAGAATCGTTCTTTTAGTGAAGGTTGTTTCGTTTTATTCGCAATGACAGAATTTTGGTTACTGAGCGAATCTTGCCTGTCGGCAGACAGGGTCGAAGTGAGGTTACTGAGCGTAGTCGAAGTGAGGTTACTGAGCGTAGTCGAAGTAAACCACTGATAAAACAACGGCAAAAACAACAACGGAATCAGTTTTACAGAAACCGAAAGCCCCAATAAAATAGCTGCCCACATCCATTTTTGTTGTTGTAATTGATACAAACTAAATATTAAAAAGAATAACATAACCGATTCGAAATGCAAATTTCCTGTCAATTCAATAATCACTAACGGATTTAAAGCATACCAAAAAATATTGTTTATTGGTAAGTTCATTTTTTTTAGTAATTTTTTTCCGAAGTAAAGAATACCAACATCCGCAGTAATTATTAAAATTCTCATCACCACAACAGAACCTAAAATACTTTTGTTGGCAAAAAGTGCCGCAATAAAAAAACACAATTGATTAACAGGCGCGTAATTGGTGTAATGACTTCCGTTAAAATCGCCCATACCAGAAAACAAATTAATAGCTTGTGGTATTGGATAATTTTGCTGTTCAATAAAAGTAAGAGGTAAAGAAATATACGGATTGTATCCTGCAAACAGCATGCGTCCGTCCCAAATAAATCGATAAAAATCTTGTGATAAATTAGGAATAGAAATTAGAAAAATCAACCGAAATAAAATAGCGATTCCCACCAATATATAAAAGTGGTTTTTAAGTGTTTTTAGTAGATAATAAGTAGATGCAAAAAGACCAATCCAAATAAATAGCAGTTGATAAAAATGAGTTCTCTCTAAAAAATAAGCAACAAAAAAGTACCCTATTAAACTGATAAAAGTGAGTAAAATGGCTGTTCTTTTTTGTTGAGCATCCATATTTATGCTTTAGAAAAAACAGATTTTGTAAATACATACCCAAAACCAATAAATAGCATGAGATGAAAAGGAAACAATCCAAAATCGCCTCCTTGATCTCCAACAACAAAAGCACTGTACATGCCAAATGCAAAATAACAGACTAAAAGCCCTTCAATAATTACATTTAAAGATATTTTTTTACGGATGTATTTGTTGTTTTTCCAACTGTCTTTTAATGAAGTAATATTAAATTTTGGTGTTCTAACAAAATCACTTTTTTTACCAAAATGCCCTTCTAAGACTGCAATGGTATTGTGTAATGAAAACCCCATTGCAATAGAGAAAAATGTAAAGAAAGCGGCGATGTATTTAAAGAAGTTTTTAATACCTTTTCCGTAAATGTTTTTATACATATACCAATAACAAATAAAGAAAATGATAGAGCTTACTACAAAGAAACTCATCATATAAAAGTAGTTTTTTAGGTGTGCAAATTCGTTTTTAATATACAGCATTGGTATGCTTAAAATAGCTACCAAAAAGACATTTAAAAACATAGAACTATTTAGTAAATGTAACAATCCGTGAATTTTAGATTTAAATGATATATTTTTACTTAAAACAACTCGTTTTGCCATTTTCTGAAAATTTTCCGCTCCTCCTTTGTTCCATCTAAATTGTTGTGTTCTGGCGGCACTAATAATTACAGGTAATTCGGCAGGGGTTTCTACGTTTTCTAAATATTTAAACTTCCAATTTTTTAGTTGCGCTCTGTAACTTAAATCTAAATCTTCGGTAAGTGTATCTCCTTCCCAATTGCCTGCGTCAAAAATACATTCTTTACGCCAAACACCAGCAGTACCGTTAAAGTTGATAAAATGCCCTTTGCTATTTCTACCCACTTGTTCTAAGGTAAAATGAGCATCTAAGGCAAATGCTTGAATTTTTGTAAGTGTAGAATAATTTCTATTGATGTGTCCCCAGCGAGTTTGCACAATGCCAATTTCGGGATTTTTAAAATACGGAATCGTTTTGTACAACCAATCTGATTTTGGTAAAAAATCGGCATCAAAAATGGCGATAAACTCTCCTTTAGCAACTGTTAAACCTTCTTTTAGTGCGCCTGCTTTAAAACCTTGTCTGTTGCTTCTTTTTATTTGAACAATATCTAATCCTGTTGCTTGTAGTTGCTTGATTTTTTTTTCGGTAGTAATCATAGATTCATCGGTAGAATCATCTAACACCTGAATTTCTAATTTGTCTTTAGGATATTCAATTTTAGCGATGTTGTCTAACAAGCGTTCCATTACATATAGTTCATTATAGACAGGTAATTGTATGGTTACATACGGAATTTCGTTAGGGTTTGACAAATCAAAAACAACCGAAGTGTCTTTTATTTTTTGAGCCGAAATGTAATTAAAAAGCAAGTTTAATTGTGCTAATGAGTACATAAAAATAAGTACCAATGCAATAGAATACACTACAATTACAAAATATACGAAAGCCATTATTTAAAACTATATTTAAAAATCCAACTTAAAATTTTAACACCTGCAAATATAGAACCTTTTACGGTGCCAGAAACTTTAGACACGCCAATTCGGTTTCTGTATTTTACGGGTATTTCTTTATATGCTATTTTTTGTTTTAAGATTTTTAATTGCATTTCAACCGTCCATCCGTAGGTTTTGTCTTCCATATTTAACGCCAATAAGGTAGTGTATTTAATGGCTCTAAATGGACCTAAATCTGTGAATTTAGCGCCAAAAAGAATTTTCATTAAAAAAGTTGCCAACCAATTACCAAATATTTGCTGAGGTGTCATTGAGCCTTCCTCTCGTAGTCGTTTTACACGAGCGCCAATTACAAAATCTACCTCGTTTTTTTTGATAGGAGTAATTAAATCTGTCAATTCTTCTGGATAATCAGAGTAATCGCCATCTAAAAACACAATAATATCTGGTTTTATTTCTTGTTTACTGATGTAATTCATTCCTTTTAAACAGGCGTAACCGTATCCTTTTTTTGACTCTTTTAATACAGTTGCCCCCGCATTTTTGGCGTTTTTTTCGGTATTATCGGTAGAGTTGTTGCTTACAACAATCACTTCATCTACTATAGAAGGAATGTCTTTTACAACTTTTGCAATAGAATTTTCTTCATTAAACGCAGGTATAATTACTTTAATTTTTAGGGTCATTTAGATGGTAGTTTAATTTTTTAGAAATTGTTGCAAAGAAAAGAAAATTTCACTTCTTATTGTTATTTAGCAACTCCATCCAGGGCAAACTCATACTTTTATTTTCAAAACCTTTAATAAGTACTGATTGTCCCATCCAGCTTTAAGTCTTTTACCTTTAACACCTTGCTTTTCTGTTTTCTCATTTTTCAATAAGTTTAGCGCTATTTTTAGAAGTACGGAATAGTTTTGAGAAGAATTTCCTGCTCTTTTTCTAGATGC
>CAMZMA010000052.1 GCA_947311815.1 uncultured Flavobacteriaceae bacterium | reverse complement strand
GCTTTTTTAAATAGATACCTTGCTTTTTCTGTTTTTTAAAATTTTATGTTATCTATCAATAATAATAATATTTAAATAACCATTTATCTTATAGTTACATTTAAGTCTTATATCTTTAGACGGACACTACTATATTTTTTTCATGATTTTTTGAATGTCATTTTCTGAAACTCCGAGTTGCAACAACTCATCAACCAATAAAAAGAATCCTACAATATATATACTTGCCATTACTCTATTATCAAAATTTAAGCCAAGAACTACAAAGTTTGCTCCAACAAGCATTACAACATCGTTTATTACATTTACTGTTACTCTAATTCCATTGCCATACACTGTTTTTTAAACATAGCAATAAAAATTAATCCGCCACTTTAACCGTGTGTTGTCATTTCTAAAATATCATCTGTTATTTTGATGTTTTTTTTCATTTGATAGAGTTTTCTTGTAAAATTTTAGATAAGTTTGTCTAAAATAGCTATTTCTAATGAATTTTGATGATTTTTTACATAAAATACCACATTTACAAAGACAAAAATTAGGCGGATTAGAAGCTCAATTTAGGTTAGCTCCTAAAATGCGATTGCAATATGACGCTGAAAAAATAGCAGCAAAAAAACCTAAAAAAGCAGCTGTTTTAGCATTATTTTATCCGAACAAACAACGTGAAACTTGTTTTTTACTAACACAAAGAGCAAGTTATAAGGGTACGCATTCTGCTCAAATAAGTTTTCCTGGTGGTAAAGTTGATGCAGTTGATAAAAACCTAACAACAACAGCTTTACGAGAAACTTTTGAAGAAGTTGGCGTACCTTCATCAGCAATAAAAATGATACGAGAACTTACCGATGTGTACATTCCTCCTAGTAATTTTTTAGCAACACCTTTCATCGGTTTTACAGAAAAAACTCCCACTTTTACACCCAATCATGAAGTAGCAGAAATTTTAGAAATTCGTTTAAAAGATTTACTAAACAATACAAATATTTCTTCTATAAATATTACCACTTCTTATGCAAAAAACATACATGTTCCTTGTTTTAAACTTCATCATAAAATTGTTTGGGGAGCAACTGCAATGATGTTGAGCGAAATTAAAGAGCTTTTAAAATAGGTTTTTAATTTTTCTTTGGTACTTTAGCAGTTACTAAAACCAAACCTAGTATGCCTTTATTTAAAAGAAATCCGTTCGGACATATTTTATTTTTAAAAAAGTGGATTATCCGCTTTGTAGGAATATTATCTCATGGTAGGTACCGAAGATTTAATAGTTTAGAAATTGAAGGAACGCCTATTATTAGAGCATTACCCGATAAAAATGTGTTATTTATTTCTAATCATCAAACTTATTTTGCTGATGTTGTAGCTATGTTTCATGTTTTTAACGCCGCTTTAAAAGGAAGAAATGACAATATAAAAAATGTGGGATATATTTGGAATCCGAAATTAAACCTCTATTATGTTGCCGCAGGAGAAACCATGCGCTCTGGTTTGTTACCAAAAATACTTGCGTATGGCGGTTCGGTTTCTATTGAAAGAACTTGGAGAAGTAGCGGAAAAGATATAAAACGACAAGTAAAAATGTCTGATATTTCTAATATTGGTAAGGCTTTAAATGATGGTTGGGTCATTACGTTTCCGCAAGGAACAACTACCGCTTTTAGACCCATAAGAAGAGGAACAGCTCATATTATTAAAAAATACAAACCAACTGTTGTACCTATTGTTATTGATGGTTTTAGACGCTCTTTTGATAAAAAAGGATTGCAAATAAAAAAACGTAACATTTTACAATCTATGGTTATTAAAGAACCGCTAGAAATCGATTATGAAAACGATAGTGTAGCAGATATTGTTACAAAAATTGAATATGCTATTGAGCAACATCCATCATTTTTAAAAGTAATTTCTAAAAAAGAATACGCCAAACAAGAAGCAGAACTCGATAAAAAACGAGAATTCTGGAACAGAGATTAAATTAATCAATCTCATGTTAAAAAAGTTTTCTTTGGTGTAAGTTAAGAGAACTGTAAAAGACTTTTAAACGTTAGATTAAGCACTGTCATTGTAAATGTAGTGAAGCAATCTTATCTTTGTTAGTAACAGATTACATCGTCGTACCTCCTCGTAATGACGTACTATTTATGCCATTTCTAGTGCCGTCGAATGTCATTTCAAGTGCAGTCGAGAAATCACATCCTAATAAAATTGCCATTTTTTCATTTGAAATCTCAATCGAATTCGAGAAATCGCATCCAAAAAAAAAGCAACTTCATCAAAACTTTTCCACAAAAACCATATTTTGTTTCGTAGCTGTAAAAGAATGATTATTTTTATCGAAATTTAACAAAAATGAGTAGAAAAGATCAATTTTTTGAATACATCAATAACGGTTACAAAACCAAAGGAGAATATATCACATTAGGAGCAGCCATGTTGGGTGAAGAAACCATTACAGATGCTTTGGTAAAAATACCTTTAAAAACCTTAAATCGCCACGGATTAATCTCAGGAGCTACAGGAACAGGAAAAACAAAAACCCTACAAGTGTTGGCAGAAAACCTATCAGAAGCAGGTATTCCTGTTTTATTGATGGATATAAAAGGAGATTTAAGCGGATTAGCACAAGCAAGTCCTGGGCATCCAAAAATTGATGAACGACACAAAAAAATTGGCTTTCCGTTTGAAGCAAAAAAATTTCCAATAGAAATATTAACCATTTCTGAACAAGAAGGTGTACGTTTACGTGCAACAGTATCAGAATTTGGACCTGTTTTATTATCACGAATTTTAGATTTAACCGAAACACAATCGGGTATTGTTGCCATCATCTTTAAATATTGCGATGACAACAAATTGCCTTTGTTAGATATTAAAGATTTTAAAAAAGTATTGCAATTTTCTACTCAAGAAGGAAAAAAAGAATTAGAAGCAGAATACGGACGAATTTCTACCGCCAGCACAGGAGCAATTCTACGTAAAATTGTAGAAATAGAACAACAGGGAGGCGATTTATTCTTCGGCGAAAAATCTTTCGATGTAGAAGATTTAACCCGAATTGATGAAAACGGAAGAGGTATCATTTCTGTGCTAAGGTTAACCGATATACCAGACAAACCAAAGCTATTTTCTACCTTTATGTTGCAATTATTGGCAGAAGTGTATGAAACTTTTCCAGAACAAGGCGATAGCGGCAGACCAGAACTCATCATTTTTATAGACGAAGCGCATTTAATTTTTAAAGAAGCCTCTAAAGCGTTGTTAAGTCAGATAGAAAGCATTGTAAAATTAATTAGATCTAAAGGAATCGGACTCTATTTTGTAACGCAAAATCCAAAAGATGTGCCAGAAGATGTGTTAGCACAATTAGGATTAAAAATTCAGCACGCACTAAGAGCATTTACCGCAAAAGACAGAAAAGCCATTAAGTTAGCTGCCGAAAATTATCCAGATTCAGCATATTACAAAACTGCCGAAGTATTAACCCAATTAGGAATCGGAGAAGCCTTTGTATCGGTATTAAATGAAAAAGGAATTCCAACTCCTTTGGCAAGAACCATGTTGCGTGCACCCATGAGTAGAATGGACGTGTTAACTAAAAAAGAAATTAAACAAGTCTTAGACAACTCGCGCTTAATACCAAAATATAATAATGATGTAGATAGAGAGAGTGCCTATGAAATGCTGAACAAAAAAATTGAAAAAATTAGCGAGTTAGAAGCCAAAGAGAAAAAGAAAAAAGAAGAAAAAAAGACACGTAGAAGAACAACAAGTAGAAGAAGCACTCGCCAAAACCCAATTATAAAAGTACTTACAAGTGCTACATTTATACGGAGTGTTTTCGGAATCTTAAAAAAAGTAATGCGATAAATAAGAAACGTAAAAAAAAAACGTTTTAAAAGCATTCATTAAAAATCAACAAAATGACAAAAAAAAATATCCAATTCACATTACTTATTAGCCTAACATTTTTTTTAGTAAGCTGTGGCAATAGCAATAAATTTAAGATAATGAAAGGGAAAGTGGGCTATTTAAATACCACAACTACCATACAACAATTAGAAAAAATATTCGAAAAAGATTCGATTGTTAAAAATTTAAGCGAAGGCTCTTTAGGCGATAACTATTTTCAGGATGATGACGAATATCTAATCTATGAAAAAGGAGGAAAACACTTACTAACCATTACCCCAAAAGAACAGTTAGACTCTACCTCTACCATTAAAAGTATTCAAATTTTCGATGCACGTTTTAAAACCGAAAAAGGCACAAATATTAGCTCTACTTTTTCTGAAATCCGTTTAAATAACAATGTGAATAAGATTGAAACTTCATTTTCATCAGCAACACTTTTTTTAGACGATTTAAACGCCACAATTGCCATAGATAAAGAACAATTGGGTTTAAAAGAATTTAGTAGAGAAAAAGTAAGTTTAGACCAAATACCCGATTTAGCAAAAATGAAATCGTTTATTATTTGGTTTAATTAGGGCGTATTTTGCGAAAAGCAAAACCACGCTTTCCGCTATATCCCCGATAAAAAAAATCGGGGGATGCCGCTGCAATCGTTTACGCGAGATATCGTTAACAAAAATAATTTTATGTCAAAAAAATACACCATTCAAAAATCTCCTTTTGTAGTTCCTACAACAGACGGCAAACGTATCGAAGAACATTTTGGGAACGCTACAAGTAAAGATCCGCAAATAAGTATTGCACACATGGTAGCACCAGCAGGTTGGTCAGAACCCTATCAAACACCCGATTTTGATGAATATACATACATTATAAAAGGAAAAAAACAATTTATTATAAACGGAGAAACCATTGTTTTAAAAGCAGGACAATCAATTAAAATTGAAAAAGGAGCAAGAATTCAATACTCTAACCCGTTTGATGAAGCTTGCGATTATTTATCAGTTTGCATGCCTGCATTTTCAATAGATTTAGTAAATAGAGAAGACTAATTTTTTACTTCAATGAAAACAAAATCATAACAAAAAAGACTTCATAAAATATGAATTTCACAAACCCTTTGGTGTACGGCGCACCCGCTTTTATCGCATTTATTTTATTAGAACTTACCTATAGTAAAGTAAAAGATAAAGATAGAAAATTGTACAAATGGAAAGATTTAGGCGCAAGTTTAAGTATGGGAATTGGATCTGCAATTTTAGCACCACTTACCAAAACCATAGCTGCTATTGTACTGTTTAATTATGTGTACGAAGTGTTTAATCCGTTAGTAGATGGCGTACGAATGAATATTTTTGGATGGCAATCTTTCGGATATGCTTGGTATGTTTGGCTACTTTGTCAATTAGCAGATGATTTTAGTTATTATTGGTTTCATAGACAAAATCATAATGTACGCCTATTGTGGGCGGCACATATTGTGCATCATTCTTCAAGTAATTTTAATTTAGGAACTGCCGTAAGAAACGGTTGGTTTACCATTTTATACAAACCCTTTTTTTATATGTGGATGCCAGCAGTCGGGTTTCCACCAGAAATGGTTGTCGTTTGTTTAGGAATTGAAGCCTTGTGGCAATTTCAATTGCACTCGGTATATGTACCCAAAATGGGCATTATAGAAAAAGTTTTTAATACACATACCATGCACCAAGTACATCACGCACAAAATGTAGAATATATGGATAAAAACCATGGCGGTTTCCTCAATATTTTTGATAAATTATTTGGCACATGGAAAGAATTAGATGAAAATATAGATATCAAATACGGTGTAACACATCCACCAAATTCTTACAATCCGTTAGTGATTTTAACACATGAATACAAAGATATTTGGAACGATATGAAAAAATCTAAAAACTGGTACCATAAGTTTATGTACGCCTTTGCCGCTCCTGGTTGGAGCCATGACGGAAGCACCTTAACCATTAAGCAAATGCGAAAACAGATGAAGAAAGAACAGTCTTAATAATTTTAAAATCTCTCTTAGATTTATTCCAGCCGAATTTTTTATAGATTGCTACTGTTTCTAAATTTCTTTCAGCTCAAAAATAAGTTTCTTTAGCATTTCATCCGTAAAATCTAAATGCGTTACCATACGTAATTTTCCGCTGCCCATTGAAGAAATTAAAATCTCTCTTTCTTTTAATTGATGGATAAAATCAACCTCATTTATATCATCATTCAGATTAAAAATAATGATATTTGTTTCAATCGGTTCTACCTTTTTCACATAAGAGCAACCTGCTAACACCTCGCCTATTTTTGTAGCTTTTGCATGATCTTCTGCTAAACGCTCTACATTAGTATCTAATGCATATATTGCTGCTGCTGCTAAAAAACCTGCTTGTCGCATTGCACCACCAAATAATTTTCGAATACGAAGTGCTTTTGTAATATGTGCTTTTGTGCCTAATAAAACAGAACCAACTGGCGCTCCTAACCCTTTTGATAAACAAATAGAAATGGTATCAAACAATTCTCCATATTGCTTGGGCGATTCGTTTTTTGCTACCAACGCATTAAATAATCGTGCGCCATCTAAATGATATTGCAAATTATTATCGGTACAAAATTCTTTTATTTTTTTGAGTTCTTCAAAATCCCAACAAGCGCCTCCGCCTTTATTGGTAGTATTTTCTATACATAATAATGTGGTAGTCGCCAAATGAATATTATTCGGATCGTTTACCAATCCGTTTAATTGTTCTACCGTAAACATGCCTCTATTTCCATCAATCAACATCGATGAAACTCCTGAGTTTGCTGCGGCTCCACCACCTTCAAAATTATATACATGCGCCCATTTATCGCAAATTAATTGTTCTCCTGGGTTTGTATGTAATTTAATAGCCGTTTGATTTACCATAGAACCTGATGGGAAAAATAACGCATCTTCCATCCCAAACATAGCTGCCATTTTTTCTTGTAAGGCATTTACACTTGGGTCTGATTTAAACACATCATCGCCAACTTTGGCGTGCATCATTGCTTCCATCATTCCTTTTGAGGGTCTTGTAACCGTATCACTTATTAAGTCTATAATCATTGTTTTAATTGTTTTAATTCATTCCGATGGGAGAACCATCTGGAATTTTAGGTACTGAAATTTTTTTAAATGCCTCTGGATTTTTTATGAAATTTGCTATGGATGTTTTTAATTGATTGTCAAACATTTTTTGCACTCCTTTTGTTTTTTTTCCTCGTAAAAAACGAACAATTTCTGTTAGTTTTGCATACACAATTGCTTTTACCTGTGGATGCGTTTGTTCGCTACTCCCTAATAAAAACAGTTGCTGTAAAAACTGCTGATTTACAATATTTTGTAACTCTCTATCATAATTTTTTTGATGCTGCATTTTAAACGTTTTTGCAATGATTTTATCAATCATCTCATCCAAACCTAATTGATTACTGTTTAAACTTTTGTGCAAAATTAAACGAGAAGCTCTTTGTGGATGCAATAGCAACGAAAATGTCATTTCTGATGCCGTGGCTACAGCTCCAAAAGGATCAAACTCAACGCCATTTTTACTTTTAAACGATTCTCTTGATCTGTTATAACCAAAAGCTCTTGGAGGAAACAAACTCAATTTTTCTTTCGGAATCGCAATTTCGTACACATTTATAGTTTTCAATAAACTTTGCAATGCTTTACGTTCTGTTTTTCCAGAAACACGCTGTACCACTTTTTGATTTCCGCCTTTTACCGCATAATTATACACCAAACCTCCAATAATTTTAGCCACTGCTTCGGTTTGAAAACGATGTAAAAAATACAGTGGCACAAAAACATCTTCTAAAACCGAATACGGTTCTTTCGATTTAATATTATCAGTAGAAAAGTTTGCAATTGCCGTTTTTCTAATGCTTAAAAGATTGTCTAATTCATCCGAAATATCTGTTCCGTTATCCCACAAATGAGCATACACATGCGCACTTCCTTTTGGGCGAGCATCTTGATCGGTAATATAGCGCATACCCTTTGCAAAAGCATCGGTTAAAATTTGTTGAAGTTGCGGCATTTCATCACCTACAAAATCTTGGTATGAATATGCAACCGTAACTTTATCCCAAGCACCAATTCCTGTTGCATAAGCCTTAGAAAAATCAATCTTTCCGTTTTTTAATGCAAATTGCGGATGCGGATAATCCATTACCGAGTTTCTACCTTTTGTACTTGCCGCAAAATTATGCGAAAATCCTAAGGTATGTCCTACCTCATGTGCAGCTAATTGACGGATTCTTGCCAACGCCATTTGTAAAGCAAAATCATCATCCGTATCATTTAATTTATACGGAGCTTGTAACGCTTGTGCTATTAAAAAATCTTGCCTGATGCGTAAAGAACCCAAACTAACATGCCCTTTTATAATTTCTCCTGTTCTGGGGTCAGAAATACTTCCGCCATAACTCCAACCACGCGTAGAACGATGTACCCACTGAATCACATTGTATCTTACATCTAAAGGGTCTGCATCTTTGGGTAACATTTTTACTTGAAATGCATCTTTATATCCAATGGCTTCAAATGCTTGATTCCACCAACTCGCTCCTTCTAACAATGCCGAACGTACAGGTTCTGGTGTGCCTCTATCTAAATAATACACAATTGGTTCTTTAGGTTCACTAATTTTTGCCTTCGGATTTTTCTTTTCTAACCGATGGCGATAAATAAAACGTTTTACAATCGATTGATTTTCAGGTGTTGCATAGTCTAAATAAGACATTTGATATGAACCTGAACGTGTATCAAAAACTCTGGGTTTGTAGTGATTATCGGGTAATGCTACAAAAGAATAATGCTGATACACGGTAACTGCATTGGCATTTGGTACTACAGATCTTAAATTGCGCCCTTTAGGTTTTCCTGTAAAAGTTAACAATACATCAAACTCAACATTGTTAGGAAATGCTTTGGTTCGTTCTAAGTTGATAGCACTTCGGGTTTTGTCTAATCGGTAATTCCCTTCTCCTCTATTTGCTAATCTACCTGAAACGTTATGTGCATCACGTATAAAAAAAGAGGTAACATCAATCAAAAATGTTCCGTTTTTTTCTTCTTTGATAACAAATCCGTATAAAACCGATTTGGCAAAAGCTTCTTTTATCGATTTTTTTTCTTCTTTATTGCTTGTAATTGCTCGGTATTTTTGATTGGGTTGTATCAGCAATAATTTATTTCCTGCTTTTTTGAATTTCACCACTACTCCATCGCCTAATTGCCCTCTATCTAAGCCGATATCATTCGATCCAATTCCTTCAGACAAAGCTCTAACAAACAAAAATTCTTTCTCTAAATCTTTTACTTCTAAAAAGATTTTGTCTGTACTTACATCATAATAAAAAGTAAAATAACCTTCGTATTTCGTGGTGTTTTTATTTCCTTCAAAAAATTGAGAAAATACAGTTTGTTGCATCAATAAAAATAAGATAAAGAATCGTAATTTTTTCATGGTGATAAAATTTTCCTAAAATTATAAAAAAGCATCGACAAAAATGGCTTTTCAAAAATTTAATCACATTTTTAACTTATTTTTGTGATATATATGATGACACAAGAAGATTTAAAAAATATTGATGAACGTATCGGTAAATTAAAAACCTACTTAGATATTGATCAAAAGTTGATAGAAATTAGCAACGAAGAAGAAAAAACAGTAAATCCTAATTTTTGGAACAACCCAAAAGAGGCCGAATTACTTATGAAATCGCTTCGACTAAAGAAAAAATGGGTGTCAGATTATCAAAAAGTAATTTCATTATATGAAGATTTACAAGTACTTTATGAATACTTTAAAGAAGATGAAATTGACGAAGTAGAATTGCAAGAACATTTTGATAAAACAAGTACTTTTTTAGAAGATATTGAGTTTAAAAACATGCTTTCTGAAGAGGGAGATAATTTAAGCGCAGTGATTCAAATTACTGCTGGTGCTGGCGGAACAGAAAGTTGCGATTGGGTAGAAATGTTAATGCGAATGTATGTAATGTGGGCAGAAAAGCAAGGGTTTAAAGTAAAAACCTTAAACTACCAAAAAGGAGATGTTGCAGGCGCAAAAACAGTAACTTTAGAGCTTGATGGAGATTATGCTTTTGGTTGGTTAAAAGGAGAAAATGGCGTTCATAGATTGGTACGAATTTCTCCGTTTGATAGCAACGGAAAACGCCATACTACTTTCGGTTCGGTGTATGTGTATCCTGTGGCTGATGATAGTATTGAGATTGAGGTAAATCCGGCTGATATTGATATTGTTACGGCGCGATCTAGTGGTGCTGGCGGACAAAATGTAAACAAAGTAGAAACCAAAGTACAACTAACACACAAACCTACAGGGATAAAAATATCGTGTTCTAACTCTCGTTCGCAGCATGACAATAGAGCCACTGCTTTACAAATGTTAAAATCGCAATTGTATGAAATTGAATTGCAAAAAAGACAAGAAGCAAGAGCGGGTATTGAAGCCAATAAATTAAAAACCGAATGGGGAAGCCAAATTAGAAACTATGTATTGCATCCTTATAAATTGATAAAAGATGTACGAACTGCTCACGAAACTGGCAACGTAGATGCCGTTTTAAATGGCGATATCAATGCCTTTTTAAAAGCATATTTGATGAAAAATGGACAGAAAAAGGGTGATTAGTTGTTAGGGAAATTATAAAAATTTAAATTAGTTATAGTATGATACAAATATTTCACAATTCTCGTTGTAGTAAATCTAGACATGGCATTGCATATCTTGAAGAATCTGGTAAACCATTCGAAATTATCAACTACTTAGAAGAAACACCAACAGAAAAAGAACTCAAAGAAATTCTTAAAAAACTAAACTACGCTCCTATTGATTTGATTAGAAAAGGAGAAAAAATTTGGAAAGAAAATTACAAAGGCAAAGAACTTACAGATGCTGCCATTATTAAAGCAATGATAACACATCCTAAATTAATA
This sequence comes from uncultured Flavobacteriaceae bacterium, assembly GCA_947311815.1. Classification (GTDB taxonomy): domain Bacteria; phylum Bacteroidota; class Bacteroidia; order Flavobacteriales; family Flavobacteriaceae; genus Polaribacter. The sequence goes on along the minus strand of CAMZMA010000052.1, from coordinate 3,395 downwards.
GAAAGACCTATTGTTATACATGGTAATAAAGCTGTGGTTGCAAGACCTACCGAGAAAATTGACGATATTTTATAAACAAAAAAAGCTCCGAAAAATTTCGGAGCTTTTTTAAATATTTTTATAAAAACTACTTGCCTTCAGCAGCTTCTTTTGCTTCTTTTTTTAGTTTCCAGTTTTCTAAAATAGTACCACCAATCCAATACGGGACTACGAATGTTAATAAGAAAATTAACAACCAAAACCCTACGGTAAAAATAAACATAAATAAAACTAATCCTGAAAATTCTGAAAAATCTAACATTTGTTACGTCAATTAATTAATAATGTTACAAAATTACTATTTATTTTCTTTTTTTACCAAAAATATTGCAATTTATTTTCAAGATATTTTTACGCATATTGTTTATAAAATTCTGATAGTTTTCGTAAATTTGAGAGTTGATTTTTTAAGCTAAAATCAATCAAAAAAAAAACAATAACAAAATATTTTTATAATGGAATACAGAATAGAAAAAGACACGATGGGTAACGTAAAAGTACCTGCCGATAAATATTGGGGAGCACAAACCGAACGTTCTCGAAACAACTTTAAAATTGGTAGTAAAGCTTCAATGCCTATCGAAATTGTACACGGTTTTGCTTACTTAAAAAAAGCAGCGGCTTATGCCAATGCTGAGTTAGGCGTTTTATCCGAAGAAAAAAGAGATTTAATTGCAACAGTTTGCGATGAAATTTTATCAGGAACGTTAGACAATCAATTTCCGCTTGTTATTTGGCAAACGGGTTCTGGTACGCAATCTAACATGAATGTAAACGAAGTAATTGCCAATAAAGCGCAAGAAAATACTGGTAGAAAAATTGGTGTAGATGAAAAAATTATTCAACCAAATGATGATGTAAACAAATCGCAATCATCAAACGATACGTTTCCTACAGGAATGCACATCGCTATTTATAAAAAGATTGTAGATGTTACCATTCCTGGAGTTACGCAATTAAGAGATACTTTACAAGCAAAATCAGAAGCGTTTAAAAACGTAGTAAAAATAGGAAGAACTCATTTAATGGATGCCACTCCATTAACTTTAGGACAAGAATTTTCTGGTTATGCTGCGCAATTATCCTTCGGATTAAAAGCTTTGAACAACTCATTGGCACATTTAAGTCAATTAGCTTTGGGGGGAACTGCAGTTGGAACAGGATTAAATACACCTAAAGGATACGACGTTTTAGTAGCAAAATACATTGCTAAATTTACAGGAATGCCTTTTATAACTGCCGAAAATAAATTTGAAGCACTTGCTGCTCATGATGCTTTGGTAGAAACACATGCTGCTTTAAAACAATTAGCCGTTTCTTTAAATAAAATTGCACATGATATTAGAATGATGGCATCGGGACCAAGATCTGGAATCGGAGAAATTATCATTCCTGCCAACGAACCTGGAAGCTCTATTATGCCAGGGAAAGTGAATCCTACGCAAGCAGAAGCATTAACAATGGTATGTGCACAAGTTATGGGAAATGATGTTGCCGTAACTATTGGTGGTACACAAGGACATTATGAACTGAATGTTTTTAAGCCAATGATGGCAGCAAACGTATTGCAATCTGCACAATTAATTGGTGACGCTTGTGCTTCTTTTGATGTACATTGCGCTACAGGAATTGAACCAAATCAACAGCGAATTACCGAATTGGTAAACAACTCGTTAATGCTAGTTACTGCGTTAAATACTAAAATTGGTTATTATAAAGCAGCTGAAATTGCAAATACTGCGCATGCAAACGGAACCACTTTAAAAGAAGAAGCGGTACGTTTAGGTTATGTAACGTCAGAGCAATATGACGAATGGGTGAAACCAGAAAATATGACAAGTGGTTTGAAATAATTAGAAATAACAAGATGAAGAATCACGAAGATTTTATGGGTGAAGCCGTAAAAGCGGCCTTAAAAGGAATGCGTAACAATGAAGGAGGTCCTTTTGGATGTATTGTTGTAAAAGACGGAGAAATTATTGGAAGAGGAAACAACAAGGTAACCTCTACAAACGATCCAACGGCACATGCCGAAGTTACCGCCATTAGAGATGCCTGTAAAAACATTGGTTCGTTTCAACTAGACGGTTGCATTGTATATACTTCTTGCGAACCTTGTCCTATGTGTTTGGGCGCTATTTATTGGGCAAGACCTGATAAAGTTTTTTACGGAAGCAATCAACAAGATGCTGCAAATATTGGTTTTGATGATGCGTTTATTTATGAAGAAATTCCGTTACCATACGAAAAAAGAAGTATTCCGTTTGAACAGGTAGGACGAGAAATTGCCTTAGAACCTTTTCAAAAATGGTCTCAAAAAGACGATAAAATCGAGTATTAAAATGACCACTTTATTCATCAATATAAAAGAATTAATTCAGGTAAGAGATACATCTGTTTTAAAAGTTTCTGGAAAAGAAATGAGTATTTTACCCACTATTAAAAATGCGTATTTATTAATTTCTGATGATAAAATTATCGATTTTGGGTTGATGAATACGATTTCTAACATAAAAGCAGACAAAACGGTTGATGTTACGGGTAAAATGATTTTACCAACTTGGTGCGATAGCCACACACATATTGTGTATGCAGGCAACAGAGAACAAGAATTTGTTGACAGAATAAACGGATTGACCTACGAAGAAATTGCGAATAATGGTGGAGGTATTTTAAATTCAGCAAAAAAACTACAACAAACATCTGAAGAAGATTTATACAAACAATCTGCTAAAAGATTAGAAGAAGTGATCTCTTTAGGAACAGGAGCTGTAGAAATAAAATCGGGGTACGGATTAACGGTTGCTGCAGAATTAAAAATGTTGCGTGTTATTAAAAAACTAAAAGAAAACTACAGTATTCCTATTAAAGCTACTTTTTTAGGAGCGCACGCTTTTCCTTTAGAATTTAAAAATGATAAAGATGCATATATCAATTTAATTATTGATGAAATGCTTCCTAAAATATCTGAAGAAAATTTAGCAGATTTTGTAGATGTTTTCTGTGAAACTGGTTATTTTTCTGTTCATGATACCGACAGAATTTTATCCGAAGCAAAAAAGTATGGACTTATTCCTAAAATTCACGTGAATCAATTTACTACGATTGGCGGTGTGCAAATTGCTGTAAAACATAAAGCTTTGTCTGTAGATCATTTAGAAATTATGAATGATGATGATATCGAATCCTTAAAAAACACAGACACAATACCTGTTGCATTACCCTCTTGCTCTTATTTTTTAGGAATTCCATACACACCAGCAAGAAAAATAATTGATAACGGACTTCCGCTTGCTTTGGCTACCGATTTTAACCCAGGTTCTACTCCATCAGGAAACATGAATTTTGTAGTAGCT
>CAMZMA010000051.1 GCA_947311815.1 uncultured Flavobacteriaceae bacterium | reverse complement strand
TTTAAAAAATGAGGAATGAATAAATTTAAAAAATATTTGTTTGAAAAATTTACAGCAAAAATGACCGCTTTTGAAACCAATTTAAACCAACCTTTTAAAGAAGGTAAAGATTTGGAAAAAGAAATTATGGAGAATTTAAAAGGGTTGAGGTATGAGTAGAGTATCAAAAACTACTTTAGGAGAATTAATTGAATTTCAGAGAGGATTTGATTTGCCAAAATCAAGTTTTATTAAAGGTATTTATCCTGTACGTTCATCAAATGGTATCTTAGGCTATCATAATGAATATAAAGTTATAGGACCTGGAATTACAATTGGACGTAGTGGAACTGTAGGGATACCTCATTTAATTAAATCAAATTTTTATCCACATAATACATCTTTGTTCATTAAGGATTTTAAAGGAAATAATATTTATTATATCTATTACCTACTTAAAAATTTAAAATTAGGCGATAAAAAAAGTGGTTCTGGAGTTCCTACAATGAATAGAAATCATTTACATCCTTTAAATATTTTGGCATATTTAGATAATACAACCCAAAAATCCATAGCCAAAGTATTATCCGATATAGACGCAAAAATAGCCTTAAACAACAAGATAAATCAAGAATTAGAAGCAATGGCAAAAACGCTCTATGATTATTGGTTTGTACAGTTTGATTTTCCTAACCAAAACGGCAAACCCTACAAAAGCAGTGGCGGAAAAATGGTGTATAATGAGGAGTTGAAACGTGAAATTCCTGAGGGTTGGGAGGTTGGAAGTTTAGTAAAAGAACTTGATGTACAATATGGTTATCCGTTTAGTACAAAACTTTTTAATGCTGAGAAAAAAGGTGTACCAGTTATAAGAATAAGAGATATTTTAAAAAACACAATTTCCCTTTATTCTGTGGAAAATGTAGATGATAAATATAAATTAGAAAAAGGAGATTTGTTGATAGGTATGGATGGTAATTTTCATATGAATTTTTGGGATAAAGATAGTTGTTATCTAAATCAAAGAAGTGTAAGAATACGAGAAAAAATAAACTCAAGTATTACAATTTTTCAATCTTTTTTTGATATTGAACCATACATTAAGGCAAGAGAAAAAAATGTTTCAAGAACAACAGTTGGACATTTAAGTGCAAGAGATATAAATGGATTAAATGTAATAATACCAAACAAAGAAATTATAGATAAATCAAAATCTTTTTTTAATTCAATTCTTAATAAAATTCTCACAAATAGAAAACAAAACCAACACCTAACCGAACTTCGCGATTGGTTATTGCCAATGCTAATGAATGGGCAAGTACAAGTAGCAAGTACAGTACAAGAAGATGTTTTAGGTATGGTTGCAGAGCCTGTGGCTAAGTATGGTAAAGATAAATAAAAATAGATAATATGAAAAACAATACACCTTTTAACATTTTAGACAGTTATAACAAAGAAAGTTATACCTTATACAAATTTGCACAATCCTTTTTTGGTTATCCAAACATAATAGTTTCAGATGATGAATATGAAGATATTGAAGGAAAATTATATGCTACTGCATTTGCCTATTTAATGCAAGATTTTTTAGAAGCCAGCGTTCAAATGTACCCTTATGAAGGTTGGGAGGAATTGATAAATATTATGGAGTTTAAGGAAGATATTGATTTTTTTATAAAACGTAGCAATAGTAATATTGAAAATGATGAATTTTCAGAATTGGTTTGGGATGTTATACAAGACTATAAAAAAATAATAGTAACAGACATAAAGAACTTATTTGAAAATAAGGCACTATCATTTTTTACAAGTATTTTTAAATTAGCAGACGATGATTACACTCCAGAACTGAGCTTAGAAATACTTGGTTTTATGGATGAGTTGTAATATTAAAATACACATATAGATTATGAAATATTGGGCAGTTGGCTCTAGTTTTGGAGGTACAGAGGATAAAACAGAAGAATTTATTAATAACAATGAGTGGTTTGATGGTAGATATGATGCGGGTGATTTTGTTAATAAGAAGTATTTAGAAAAAATAAAAATAGACGATATATTAGTTGTAAAATCAAGTGCTACAAAAGGTAAAGGGCATAAAACAACCTTTACAAAGGTTAAGGTTATTGGTGTTGTTGTAAAAATTATAGATGTACATCATTATAAGGTAAATTGGTTGAAAAATAATAAATTACCAATTGATTTTGATGGTGTTTCTTATAGAAAGCTAATTGAACCTTTAAGAAATGATGCAATTTATATTTTTGTTAAAAATGAATTAAACAAAATTGAAATGCAAAACAAAATAGAATTATTATTAAACAAAAAACAAATCATTTTACAAGGACCACCTGGGACCGGTAAAACACGTTTAGCAAAACAAATAGCTAAGGAATTAACGAAACCAAATGATGATTTTGGTATTTTTAATTTACTTAAAGTTGGAATAAAAATCCCTAATGCAAGTGGTATTCCCAATTATTATAAAATTTTAAAAATAAACGAAAAAAATATAGAAACACAAGACCAAGTAGCAATTAACAGAAAGTGGAGAGGAGCGGTAAAAGCACAAAACATAATGGCTCGAATTAAAGGAACAACAAACGGAAAAGCCTTAGTGTTGCTTTAATACGAGCCATTATGTTTTGTGCTTTTACCGCTCCTCTCCACTTTCTGTTAATTGCTACTTGGTCTTGTGTTTAAACTTTTAGTCCTAATT
>CAMZMA010000050.1 GCA_947311815.1 uncultured Flavobacteriaceae bacterium | reverse complement strand
TATATGTTGCTGCTATTTCTTTTAACAATACCTATTATATTTACGCAAAGTAACTTCACATAAAAAAGCGTTGTCGCTACTTTTAGGAATTGAACAATACCTAGAAATTATAGCAACAAACAAATCTATTTTAAAAAAATCGATGTCTTCAAAATTTACAGATTTCGAAGATGCTATTCAATATTTTAGTGCATTACAACTACCTAAAACCATAATTATTTGCACAAGAAACTTGAAAGATTTTAAAAAAAGTGAACTACCTGTTTTGTCGCCAGAAACTGCTGTGAAATTTATTTTTCAAAACTTAGGTGAATCCTAAATTATATATTAGGTTTACTTTTTTATATACACTCATATTATGATTCTAATTGTTAAAATCCTATGAACTTTCTAGCACATGTATATTTATCAGAAAATAATCCAAAAATTATTATTGGTAATTTTATTGCAGATCATGTAATTGGTAATAAATACAATCATTTTGATGCTGAAATTCAACAAGGAATCAAACTACACAGACATATTGATACCTTTACCGATGCACATCCAATCGTCAGAAAAAGTAAACGACGTTTGCATGAGCGCTACGGGCATTTTGATGGCATTATTATCGATTTGTTTTACGATTATTTTTTAGCAAAAAATTGGAATGATTATTCAGAAATCCCTTTAAAACTTTATTCTCAGGGAATTTATACGCTTTTACAAAACAATTTAGATATACTCCCTTCAAAAACAAAAAAAATCTTGCCTTATCTTATCGAGTACGATTGGCTTTTTAATTATCAGTTTTTTGATGGAATGGAAAAAGTGCTCATAGGAATGAACAAAAGAACCAAAGGACGCTCTAAAATGAACGAAGCAATTACCGATTTAAAAAACCTAGAAAAAGAATTTGAAGCCGATTTCACTTCTTTTTTTAAAGATTTACGTATCTTTTCGGCACAAAAACTCAAAGAAATTCAACAAAATAAATAATCATATGAAAAAATTAATATTCTTATTTTCATTTACACTTTTAGTTGTAAGCTGTAAAAAAACACCAAAAAAAGAAAAAATAACAGGATTAATTACCCAAAAAGCAATGGTAGTTTCTGCCAGAGAAGAAGCTTCTAAAATTGGTGCAGATATCTTAAAAAAAGGTGGAAACGCTTTTGATGCCATGGCAGCCACTCAATTAGCTTTAGCTGTTGCGTATCCGTATGCTGGTAATTTAGGCGGTGGCGGATTTATGGTGTACAGAAAAAACGACGGCACAACAGGTGCTTTAGATTTTAGAGAAAAAGCGCCATTAGCAGCTCATAAAGACATGTATTTAGACAAAGACGGCAATGTGATTCCTGAGAAAAGTACAGTAGGTGCAATGGCTGTTGGTGTACCAGGTTCTGTAGCAGGCGTTTTTGCAGTGCATAAAAAGTTTGGAAAATTGCCTTTTTTAGCTATTATTCAACCTGTTATTGACTTGGCCAAAAGAGGTGTTATTGTCAGTAAAAAACAAGCCAAAACCATTCATAAATACCAGCCTTTATTTTTAAAAGCGAATAAAAATCCGATTTATTTAAACAAAGATTGGGCAGCGAATGATACGATTAAATATCCTGCGCTAGCAGCAACTCTAGAACGTATTAAACAAAATGGGTATGATGAATTTTACAAAGGCGAAACCGCAAAACGATTGGTGAAATTTATTCAAGATAACGGCGGAATCATCACCTTAGAAGATTTAGCAAAATACGATGTGAAATGGCGGAAACCTATTTCGTTTTCGTACGATAATTTGAATGTTATTTCAATGTCACCACCATCGAGCGGAGGTATTTGTTTGGCGCAAATTATGAAAGGAATCGAACCTTTTGATTTAAAAAAATACGGTCATAATTCTACCAAAACCATTCAGGTGATTACAGAAGCAGAACGAAGAGCTTATGCAGATAGAGCCTATTTTTTAGGAGATGCTGATTTTGTTAAGATCCCGATAAATACGCTCATCAGTAAAGAGTATATGCAAAAACGCATGCAAAATTTTTCTTTTGACAAAGCAACAACATCAGCAGCAGTATCACACGGAAATATTGAAGTGGTTGAAAGTAACGAAACCACTCATTACTCTATTGTTGACCAATTTGGGAATGCCGTTTCGGTAACCACCACCATAAATGGTGCGTATGGTTCTAAATTGTATTGTGCCGATTTAGGCTTCTTTTTAAACAACGAAATGGACGATTTTAGTAGCAAACCTGGTGTGCCCAATATGTTTGGATTGATTGGAGCAAAAGCCAACGAAATTGTGCCAGAAAAAAGGATGTTAAGCTCAATGACGCCCACTATTGTAGAAAAAGATGGTGCCCTTTGGATGGTAGTAGGAACTCCTGGAGGTTCTACCATTATTACTTCGGTTTTACAAACCATTTTAAATGTACACGAGTTTGATTTTGGCATGCAAGAAGCAGTAAATCAACCACGTTTTCATCATCAGTGGTTGCCAGATGTGGTCATGTTTGAACCTCATAAATTTGACAGAAAAACAGTGACAACTCTTACCGAAAAAGGATATAAAATTGATGAAAAAAACGCCCCTGTAATTGGTAAAGTAGAAGGGATATTAATATTGCCAAACGGAACGATGGAAGGTGGTGCAGACCCAAGAGGCGATGATAAAGCCATTGGTTTTTAACTATTGAAACTCCTTGAAACACATCATGTTCCGTTGTTAAAAAAACCGATTCGTTTACAAGAATATGGTGTGGATATTTTTGTAACGATACCTACAAAATCGGCATTAAAAAAAGCCATAAAAAAAGGATTGATTTTGGTGGATGAAAAATCAGCATCAACAGGATTATATATCAGAGGGAATGAAATCATTCACTTGTATCAATCTAACCAAAAATCGGCTTTAAAAAAGTTAATTTTACCGCTAGAAATCCTTTTTGAAGATGATTATTTAGCGGTAATTTATAAACCCGCAGGTGTTTTAGTAAGTGGCAATACATTTGTTACTATTGCCAATGCATTGCCTCAAAATTTACAAAAAAGCACACAAGAAGATGCGGTACAACCTCAACCTGTACATCGGTTAGATTATGCAACAAGTGGTGTTTTGCTGGTTGGTAAAACAAGCCGAAGTATTATAGCTTTAAACAAGTTGTTTGAAAACAAAGAAATTATAAAAATCTATATGGCAGTTTGCATTGGCAAAATGAAATCACACGGAATTATTAAAATTCCTATTGATAACAAATCATCAGAAACACATTAT
>CAMZMA010000049.1 GCA_947311815.1 uncultured Flavobacteriaceae bacterium | reverse complement strand
CACAATATGGTGCGTAAAATGGACAATAATCTCATAAAATCTATAACAAGTAATCATCATTATTTAAATTCATTTTATGAGATATTTTATAATTAAATTGGTATAAAAGTCTCTTGAAAAAAAATCCGGAATTAAAAATAATAGCACTCACTAATTTTGAAGATACATCTTTTGTGAAACGCATGCTTAAAAATGGAGTACATGGTTATTTGTTAAAAAATACAGATAAAATTGAAATAGCCAAAGCTTTAAAAACAGTGCTATCTGGCGAAATATATTTGCAAAAAGATATTCGGAAGAAACTATTAAATCAACAGCCAACACCAAAAACTAATGATAATGGTTTGATGCAAAAATTAACAAGAAGAGAGCACGATGTGTTAGTTGCAATCTCTGAAGAATTAACTACAAAACAAATTTCAGAAAAGTTGTTTGTTAGTCCCAAAACTGTAGAAACACACCGCATGAATATAATGAGTAAATTAGGTGCAAAAAATAGTGTTGGTATTATAAAAATAGCCATCGAAAAAGAATTATTGTAATATAATTCACCTTAACTTTGCAAGTTAATAGAATTATATGGATAATATTTATATAGAGTACGATTTTACCGTAACACCAAAAGAACCTGCGACAGAAATTTTAATTGCTGAATTAGGAAATGTAGGTTTTGAAAGTTTTGTTGAGAATGAAAACGGCGTAACTGCTTACATTCAAAAAGAAGAATGGCAAGCATCTATCTTAGAAAACATTTTTGTATTAAATTCTGATGAATTTGAGATTGAATATCAGCAAAAAGAAGTGCCGCAAACCAATTGGAATGCTGAATGGGAAAAGAATTTTAATCCGATTCAAGTAAATAATTTGGTAAGTATTAGAGCTCCTTTTCATGAAAATCCGAATTTGAAATACGATATTGTAATCGAGCCAAAAATGAGTTTTGGCACAGGGCATCATGAAACTACACATATGATGGTGCAACATTTAATCGATTTAGAGGTTGCCAACAAAAAAGTGTTAGATATGGGTTGCGGTACAGGAATTTTAGCCATTTTTGCCGAAATGAAAGGAGCAAAACCTATTGACGCTATTGATATTGATAATTGGTGCTACTTAAATTCTATCGAAAATGTAGCAAGAAATCAGTGTAAAAATATCGAGTTGTTTGAAGGAGATTCATCACTTTTAATCAATAAAAAATACGATGTTATTATTGCCAACATCAACAGGAATATTTTATTGATGGATATGAAAATTTATACCAATTGTTTATCGCCTCAAGGAGTTTTATTGTTAAGTGGATTTTATCAAGAAGATATACCAATTATAGATAAAGAAGTTTCTAAATACAATCTAGTCCTAGAAACTGTTATAGAGCGTAATAATTGGGTTTCGTTAAAATATATAAAAGAGTGATATGTCGTTTTTTAGTTTAGAAAAAATCACTATTTTAGCCGAGTGAGTACAAAAGAAAAAATACAAGAAGAAGTAGATGTGCTAGAAAAAGAAGTGCATCAACATGAAATTGTATTGCATAATGATGATGTGAATACGTTTGATTTTGTAATTGATTCGTTAATAAATGTGTGCGATCATACTTTAGAACAAGCAGAACAGTGTACTATTTTGGTGCATTATAAAGGAAAATGCACCGTAAAAACGGGTGAATTGAAAGATTTAAAGGCGAAATGTTCTAAATTATTGCATTTAGGTTTATCCGCAGAATTGGTATAAGATGATAAATGTTTTTAAATATTATGAGTTTTCAGATTTTTTTAAAGATACATCTGGCACTTTTTCTGGAAACGATATTTGTTTTACAACATTAAACTCACAACATTTTTTAATTTTTGAAAAATTAGACAAAACATACAATTTGTACGTTTCTAAGTATAAAGATAAAAAAGAAATAGGGTTTCTTTCGCCTGAAATCGTTGAACTATTAGTAAAAGATTACGATAAGTCTATACCAGCACATAGAGTTGCTATAAAAAAGTACTTGTTTTAATTTTTTATCTCCCTTAATAAAAAATTTCCCCCGTTTTAATTGATGAAAATTAGTTAAGTATTCCCATTGTATAAAAAGGGGGTACTACTGGTTTTGTAAATAAAGGAATATTAATTGTGACCTTTTAAAAAAAGAAGTGTCTTATAAATAGAAGTAATGAAAATAGCTAGTTATCATAAAATTATAAAAGGAGTTTTGGTTGTTGCAATTTTACTCTTAACTCTAGGGAGTTATGCGCAAGTTGTACCGCCGCCAATACCACCGCCAACGCCACCTGGTTTACCAATAGATGGAGGAATAGGATTTTTATTAATGGCAGGTATATTTTATGGAACTAAAAAATATAAAGATAGTAGTAGTTAGTTTTACAACTAAGTTTGGTTAGACGAAAAGGCTTTAAACGTAATGTTTAAAGTCTTTTTTAATGGTAAAAATTAAAAAGCTCATCAGTAAAGATGAGCTTTTTGTGACCATGACAGGATTCAAACCTGTAACCTCTTGAGCCGTAATCAAGTGCGCTATTCAGTTGCGCCACATGGCCTTTTTCGGGTGCAAATATAAAGATGTTTTTTAAATTAAGAAACGGAATATTGCTTTTTATTCACTGATTTCTTTTTCAAATTTCTCGATAATTTCTACTGCTTTTTTGGCATCGGCAGCAAAAACAAACAATCCTACGGCGTTAGATGGTACGCCAAAGCCACCTAATCTTCCAGATTCTACTTCATCTTTTATTAAAGAAGCTATTTTTTCCTCCTCTAAAATTGCGCGAAGTCTGTTTATAAAAATAGAATGTCCCGAAAATATTTTTACGTGTTCTTTCATATTATTGGTATTAATTTAGTGAATTTTTTGTTACAAAAGCTTTCCAGCCAATAATTGCTAGCTGAAATTTTGTGGCATTTCCTATGTCTAAACCTCTTTTGGTAAATGAGGGTAGAAGCACTTTGTTTAGTTTTGCTAAAAATTTAAAACCTTGTTTTTTCATTTCTTTTAGGGTTTTATCAAATATACAAAAAATGTAACGGAGAACAAAGTGAAAACAGTTTTTTGCCCTCACTTTGAGTTCATTGCTTTCAAATAAACTAGGATAGAATATTTGTAAGTATGTTAAGAATAACAGCAGCAATTTCAATAATAAATAGTAGCATAGTAGTATGTTTTAAAGGTTCATAAATGTGTAATTCTAGAATTGTTTTATCAATATATAACCAAGAGAAGATATCTTCCAAATGAATTGAATAAAATCTATTTAATTGGTTTGGTATTTGAAATTGAAAAAGTTAATTTAGTTTTAATATGTAAGTCTATTTGTTAATTTTTTCAATTAAAATGAATTTTAAGTTTCATTTTAATATCAAAAATTAACAAATAGACTTACATATTAAAACTAAATTAACTTTTTCAATTTCAAATACCAAACCAATTAAATAGATTTTATTCAATTCATTTGGAAGATATCTTCTCTTGGTTAT
>CAMZMA010000048.1 GCA_947311815.1 uncultured Flavobacteriaceae bacterium | reverse complement strand
CAATGATAGCATCTATCTTGTTTTCTTTTACAAATTGATGTAAAAACTGTATATTTTGTTGATTGATAAAATAATACTCAAATTTTGCAGGGTTAAAAATAGCGTTTTTAATTCTTGACAAGCCTTTATTCGGTTGTTCAATTTGGGCTTTGTACTGTTTAATTTCTTTTACAAAGGGTCGAATTTCGGTATAATCATCTTCTTTAAATGTGTAGGGCTCATTCCATAAAACAGCTAATAAAACCACTTCAAAGCCTGTTTTGTATAAGATTTCTAAATGACTGTACAATACAGCAGCTCCTCCGTTTGCATTAGAAGATATTTTTTCTGCATTTACAATGAATCCTATTTTTTTAACCATTTCTATACAAATTATGAGTTATAACCCTCATCATAAACGTTTCAAAACAGTTTCTAAAAAGGCACATCGTCATCATTATTTCCTAAACCAAAAGCATCTTTGGGTTCTATACGTGCATCAGGATCAAAAGTGTCGTTCATTTTAGATTGAAACTCACTACTAAAACCTTCTTCTAAATCAGAAAATTTTGCCAAATGACCAGTAAACTTTAATCGGATATTTTCTAAACCACCATTTCTATGTTTTGCTACAATAAACTCTCCTTGTCCTTCGCAAGGTGTATGATCATCATCATCCCATTCTGTCATTCCGTAATATTCAGGTCTAAAAATAAACGATACAATATCAGCATCTTGCTCAATAGCACCCGATTCACGTAAATCAGACAATAAAGGTCTTTTACTTCCTCCACGAGTTTCTACCGCACGCGATAATTGCGATAAAGCGATTACAGGGACAGACAATTCTTTTGCCAAAGCTTTTAAGTTTCTAGAAATGGTTGAGATTTCTTGTTCACGGTTTCCGCCACCAGCATTTCCTGCGGTCATTAACTGCAAATAATCAATAATAATAATTTTTACACCATGTTGCGAGACCAATCTTCGGGCTTTGGCACGTAAATCGAAAATAGAAAGTGCGGGCGTATCATCAATAAAAATAGGAGCATCAGACAAACTTTTTACCTTTACATTTAATTGTTCCCACTCGTGTGCAGCTAAATTTCCTTTTCTTAGTTTTTCTGATGTTAAGCCAGTTTCCGAAGAAATCATACGAGTAATTAACTGAACTGACGACATCTCTAAAGAAAACAACGCCACAGGATGCTTAAAATCTATCGCCATGTTTTTTGCCATAGAAATTACAAAAGCTGTTTTTCCCATACCTGGTCTTGCCGCAATAATAATTAAATCCGATGGTTGCCAACCAGAAGTAAGTGCGTCTAACTTGGTAAAACCCGTTTCTAAACCGCTCATTCCTTCTTTATTGCCAATTTCTTGAATTTTCTTTAAGGCTTGTGCTACCAAATCGCCTGCTCCTTCTGAACTTTTCTTTAAATTACCTTGTGTTACTTCAAAAAGTTTGGTTTCTGCTTCGTCTAATAAATCAAAAACATCCGAAGTTTCATCATAGGCATGTTCTATAATTTCACTTGAAATTGAAATTAATCTACGCTGAATGTATTTTTGTAAAATGATACGTGCATGAAACTCGATATGTGCAGAAGAGGCTACTTTTTGAGTTAAACGAATCAAATAAAAATCGCCGCCAACCAAATCTAATTTGGCGTTTTTTCTAAGTTGACTAGACACGGTAAGCAAATCGATGGGTTGCGAATTTTGGAACAATTCATAAATAACACGATATACTTCTTGGTGTTTGGTGTCGTAAAAAGCATCAGGATGTAAAATATCAATCACATCATCAATTCCTTTTTTATCAATCATCATAGCGCCTAACACAGCTTCTTCTAAATCAACTGCTTGTGGTGGTATTTTTCCTTTTTCGAGGCTAATAATACGTGCTTTATCTATCTTTTTTCCTGTAAATGTATTCGCTTTTTCCATTGCCACAAATGTAATTTTTTAAGAGGAATAACGCTTTGTAATTCATACTTTTATTTGTACACAAAAATTGTTAGTCAAAATGTTATTATCTTGTTAATAAGTGGCTGACTTCCATTTTCTTTTCTTATTTTTAGGGCGATGTTTTCAAAAAAAAATAACAAAATTCTTACTACTTTATTGCCTTTACAGGTAGTTTTAGTGCAAATTGCAGGTAACTATCCTGCGTTTATTGAAAAATACTATTCTAACGGCGTTTTTAGAATTATCAGTAAATTTTTACGTATTTTTTTAGGATGGATTCCTTTTTCTGTAGGCGATGTTTTGTTAGGTTTTTTGCTATTTATTTTCTTTCGTTTTTTATATCGATTGATAAAATCGCGGTTTAATAATATACTTCCGAAAATTCTACATTTTACAGCTGTTTTATCAGTTATCTATTTTTGTTTTTATCTTTTTTGGGGATTGAATTATTACCGAGAACCTTTGTCTAAAAACCTCGGAATTCAACAAAGTAACTACACCACAACGCAATTGGTTTCTTTGGCAGAAAAACTCATCAACAAAACCAATAAAATTCAAGTTGCTATTACAACGTCTGATACTTTAAAAGTAGTCAATCCGTATTCGACAAAAGAAATGTATCATCTTGCAACGGATGGTTATCGGCATTTATCAGAAAAATATCCGCAGTTAACCTATCAGCATGCATCTGTAAAAAGCTCGTTAATGAGTTTGTTTCAATCATATAATGGCACTTCAGGGTATATGAATCCGCTAACGGGTGAAGCGCAAGTAAATGATAAAATTATAAAAACAGGATATCCTGTGGTTACTTGCCACGAAATGGCACATCAAATTGGTTGGGCAGCAGAAAACGAAGCAAATTTTGTTGGATTTTTAGCATCAATGCATAATAATGATGTGTATTTTCAATATTCTGGTTATAAAATGGCGATGCGTTATGTAATTTATGAAATTTACAAACGTGATAAAAAAACACACAAAAAACTCTATAAAACCATCCATAAAGGCATTAAAAAAGACATACAAGATGGATATGATTTTTGGGAAAAGTATAAAAATCCGTTAGAGCCGATTGTAAAAAAAGGATACAACGCATATTTAAAAGCAAACAAACAGCAAAACGGAATTCAATCTTACAATTACGTGGTTGATTTATTGGTTGGGTATTATTTGGAAGATGTAAATAAACATACACTTGACAGGTTTTAAGTTATCCGACGAAGGAGGAAAACCCGTCAGATATAGAACACCAATTGATTTGAGTTTCTTAAACTTTTGTTAAAACACTCTTAAAAACAACTCTTCTACAAGAGTTCTATCTATCTTTATAGCGTATTCAAAACAACTAATTCAATGAAAAAACAACTAATTATTTTTTTGCTCTTTGTCTTTTCTTATGCTAATGCACAAGATTATTTTCCGACTAATACGGGCGTAAAAACATCAAAAAACACACTAATTGCGTTTAAAAACGCCACTATTTATGTAACACCTACACAAGTTATTAAAAAAGGAACTTTATTAATTAAAGATGGTAAAGTACTTCAAGTAGGAAAATCAGTTACCATACCAGAAGGCACTAAAATTATCGATATCAAAGGCAAAAGTATCTATCCCTCTTTTATAGATGTATATTCTTCGTTTGGTATTGCCAAAGTAAAAAGACCTTCTACACAAAATTTCCGCCCACAATATAATGCCGAAAGAACGGGGTATTATTGGAATGACCATATTAGACCTGATGTAAATGCGGCTACAAAATTTAGCTTTAACAACACAAAAGCCAAAGAATACTTAAACGCTGGTTTTGGCGTGGTAAATACGCATATAAATGACGGAATTGTACAAGGAAGTGGATTATTAGTCGCTTTAAACCCAAATTCTTCGGATGCATATCGAATTTTAGACAACAAATCTGCTCAGTATTTATCATTTAACAAAAGTAAATTATCTAGACAAGCGTATCCTACTTCTCGTATGGGGGCAATGGCTTTGTTGCGTCAACTTTATTTAGATGCCGATTGGTACGCTAAAGGTAATATGAAAAACAAAGATTTGGCAATAGAAGCATTAAACAAAAACCAACACTTAACTCAAATTTTTGAAATTAATAATCATTTAGATTTGGTAAGAGCTGATAAAGTGGGAGATGAAGCAGGAATTCAGTACACCATTGTAGGTGCTGGCGATGAATTTGAACGTATCAACGATGTTAAAAACACCCATGCAACCTTAGTTATTCCTATCAATTTTAGAAAACCGTATGATGTGAGTAATCCGTTATTGGCAAATAAAATTTCGTTAAGCGAACTAAGAAAATGGAATCAAGAACCTGCTAATTTAAGCGTGTTATCAAAAAACGGAATTACATTCGCTTTAACAACACACAAATTAAAATCGGTAAAAAGCTTTCTTAAAAACTTACAAAAAGCTATCAAATACGGATTTGATAAAACAAACGCATTGGCATCTTTAACCACAATTCCTGCAAGAATCTTAGGAAAATCTACCATTGGAAATCTGCAAAAAGGAAGTTACGCTAATTTTATCATCACTTCTGGCGATGTTTTTGACAAAAAAACTACCTTTTATGAACATTGGATTCAAGGAGATAAAAATGTGATTAACGATATGAATATTCAAGATATTTCGGGCAATTACACCTTATCTGTTAATGGTAAAATCTATGAACTAACAATCAAAGGGAAAGGTACAAAACAAAAAGGAAGCATTCAATTAGGTGATAAAAAAGTAAACTCTACATTTTCTTTTAAAGATGGATGGATTCATATGACATTAAATGAATCGTCAGGTTTTACAAGAATGACAGGAAAACCAAATTTCACTTCGTTAGAAGGTATTGCTTATGACGAAGCTAATAGCGAATCGGTTTGGTCTGCATCAAAAAAAGCACCAAAAAAAGAGGATGCTAAACAAGAGGAGAAAAAATCTACAGACACTCCAGAAGTAGTTGCAGTTACCTATCCTAATATTGGTTTCGGAAACATCACACAACCGAAACAGCAAACTATTTTAATAAAAAATGCTACCGTTTGGACTAGCGAAAAAGAAGGCATTTTAAAAAATACCGATGTATTACTAAAAGACGGAAAAGTAGCAAAAATTGGTAAAAATTTAAAATCACGAAGAGCTATTGTTATTGATGGAACAGGAAAACACATTACTGCTGGTATTATTGATGAACACACACATATTGCCGCATCGGCAATTAATGAAGCAGGACACAATTCATCCGCAGAAGTGACTATTGAAGATGTTGTAAATCCGAATGATATTAATATTTACCGTCAATTAGCAGGTGGCGTTACCTCTGCTCAAATTTTACACGGTTCTGCCAACCCAATTGGTGGTAGAGCAGCTATGATAAAATTAAAATGGGGAGATAATGCTGCTGAAATGCTATACAAAAACAATGATAAATTTATAAAATTTGCATTGGGCGAAAATGTAAAACAATCTAACTGGGGGCAATTTAATACGGTTCGTTTTCCGCAAACCCGTATGGGTGTTGAGCAAGTGTATGTAGATTATTTTACAAGAGCCAAAGAATATGACGCACTCAAAAAAAGTGGCAAACCGTATAGAAAAGATATGGAGCTAGAAACTTTAGCCGAAATTATTAACGGAAAACGCTTTATAACGTGTCATTCTTATGTACAATCAGAAATTAATATGCTGATGAAAGTAGCAGAACAATTCAACTTTAAAATCAACACCTTTACACATATTTTAGAAGGATACAAAGTTGCTGATAAAATGAAAAAACACGGAGTTGGTGGTTCTACTTTTGCCGATTGGTGGGCGTATAAGTACGAAGTAAATGATGCAATACCCTACAATGCTGCCATTATGACCAATCAAGGTATTACGGTGGCTATTAATTCTGATGATGCTGAAATGGCAAGAAGATTAAATCAAGAAGCTGCAAAAACAGTAAAATATGGCGGAATGACAGAAGAACAAGCGTGGAATATGGTTACCATTAATCCTGCTAAATTATTGCATTTAGATCATCGTGTTGGAAGTATAAAAGTAGGTAAAGATGCCGATGTTGTTTTGTGGAGTGACAATCCCCTATCCATTTATGCAAAAGCAGAAAAAACAATTATAGAAGGTAAAATTTACTTTGATACGAAGGTTGATAAACAAAAAAGAGCCATTATCAAACAAGAAAAAAGTAAACTCATTAAATTAATGTTGAAAGAGAAAATGAATGGAGGAAAAACACAAGCTCCTATCATTAAAAAGCATAAATACTTTCATTGCGATACCTTAGATTAATCTTATAAAAAATGAATACCATGAAAAAACAATATATAATTCGTTTGATAGCATTTCTTTTTATAGGAACAGTTATCGCACAACAAACACCCGCACCAAAACAAACTACAGACTACACCATTGAAGGAGCTACCGCACATTTAGGGAACGGAAAAGTCATTGAAAACTCTCTAATTATGTTCAGCAAAGGAAAGCTTGTTTTTGTTGGAAATGCCACTGTAAGAATTGCTAGAAGAGGAACTAAAATTAATGCAAAAGGAAAACATGTGTATCCTGGTTTTATAGTAGCTAACACAACTTTAGGTTTGGCAGAAATAGATGCTGTTAGAGCTACCAAAGATTTTGATGAAGTCGGTTTAATGTTACCCCATATTAAAAGTCTTATCGCCTTTAATACCGAAAGTAAAGTAGTAGAATCTATGAAACCCAACGGTGTTTTTATGGCACAAGTAACTCCAAGAGGTGGTACAATTTCTGGCACATCATCTGTGGTACAATTTGATGCTTGGAACTGGCAAGATGCTGCCGTAAAAATTAACGACGGAATTCATTTAAACTGGCCAGGGAGTTTTACCCGAGGACGATGGTGGCGTGGTGAAGATCCTTCTCTTAAAATTGATGAAAATTATATAAAAAACATCGAAAAAATTGCAACTTATTTTGAAAATGCAACTTTATATTTGTCTGGAAAAAAATCACCGAAAAATCTTCCTTTCGAAGCTTTAAAAGGATTGTTTAATGGTTCTCAAAGAATTTTTATTCACGTAAACGGACAAAGAGAAATTACCGATGCTATTACTATTTGTAAAAAAGCAGGAATCCAAAAAATGGTACTTGTTCATGCTAATGAAGCAGAAAAAGTAGCCGATTTACTCCTAAAAAACAACATTCCTGTTATTATTGATAGAGCTCATAGAACTCCAAATAATGATGATGACGATTATGATTTACCGTATAGAAATGCAAAAATATTGTTAGATAAAGGTATTACAGTTGGCTTAGGTATGGAAGGAAGTATGGAGCGTATGAGTACAAGAAACCTCCCCTTTTATGCAGGTACATATGCTGCTTACGGAATAGGAAAAGAAGAAGCATTACAATTAATTACGTCTAATACCGCTAAAATTTTAGGAATTGATAAAAACTACGGAACATTAGAAGTTGGCAAAAGCGCAACCTTGTTTATTTCTGAAGGCGATGCTTTAGATATGAGAACCAATATTTTAACACACGGTTTTATAGACGGACGAAAAATAAGTCTAGAAACGCATCAAACCAAATTATGGAAACGATATTCAAATAAATATAAGAATCAGTAGGTTTTTCGTAAAAAACAACGCCCACAAAACTTTATAACCTGAGTATTCTATGATTAAACAAACCTATTCAGTTAGGTACTGACCTCAAATAGCTTAATTTACTTATCAAATTCAATTCCGTAAATTTTTTTATATTTTGGTAGTACAGAATCTAATGTAAATTTTTTAGAGTGCTCTATCGCATTTTTCTTATAGGTTTCTAAAATTTCATCATCATTTAAAATAATAATGGTATTTTCTGCCATATCCTCTATATCTCCTAAATCACTTAAAAAACCTGTTTCGCATTGTAAATTTACTTCAGGTAAACCACCTGTGTTTGTAGAGATAATTGCAGTACCTGCTGCCATGGCTTCTAATGCCGCTAATCCAAAACTTTCTGTTTCTGAAGGCAACAAAAACAAATCTGAATAGCATAAAATCTTTTTAATTTCATGACTATTTCCTAAAAACAAGACTTTATCTGTAATTCCTAATTGGGCCACTAAGTTTTCTGCCATCAATCTATCAGGCCCATCGCCTACCATTAATAATTTAGCAGGAACTTCTTTTTGTATCCTATAAAAAATTTGAATAACATCTTGTATTCTTTTTACAGGTCTAAAATTACTTATATGTGTTACAATTCGCTCTTTTGGTGTTGCTAAGGCTTCTCTTTGGCATTTCCCTTGTTTGGTTTCTTCGTATTTATCAACATCAATAAAATTATACACTACTTCTATTTCTTTGGTAATATCAAACAAACGTAAGGTATCTTGTTTTAAACTTTTTGAGACTGCTGTAACTACATCAGAATTATTGATACTAAATTCTACCGCAGTTTTATAATTAGGATAACTACCTACCAAGGTAATATCGGTACCGTGCAACGTTGTAACTACTTTGATGTTGATGCCTTTTTCTTTGAGCATTTGTTTTGCCATATAGGCAGCATACGCATGCGGAATCGCATAATGTACATGCAACACTTCTAACTGGTATTTCTCTACAATTTCTACCATTTTACTAGACAATGCCAACTCATAAGGTTGGTATTGAAACAACGGATATTCTTCCATCAATACTTCGTGATAATGTAAATGATGCGAAAAAAAGTCTAATCGAACAGGTTGATTATAGGTAATAAAATGGACTTCGTGTCCATGATCTGCCAAGGCAATTCCTAATTCGGTAGCTACAATTCCGCTACCACCAAAGGTAGGATAGCAAACAATACCTATTTTCATGTTTTTATTGAAAAATTAAATGATTGATTATTGAAAAATTAAATATTCAAAATTTTACTATTTAGTAGTTCTAAATTTAATAAAAACCTTACAGCGCAATATCTTAATTCTTCAATCTTTCAATTATTGAATATTATATTTAATAATCTCCTAAAGTTTCGGGGTTTTGTGCTAAAGCATCTGCTAACTGTTCATCACTTGGTGGTTTTCCATGCCACGCATGTGTGTGCATCATAAAATCTACCCCATTCCCCATTTCTGTGTATAATAAAATACAGACTGGTTTTCCGTTTCCTGCTCTATTTTTAGCGGTTGTTAATCCGTTTTTAATCGCTTCAACATCATTTCCTTCTTTCACTTCTAACACATCCCATCCGAAAGCTTCAAACTTTGCTTTAATGCTTCCCATAGGTAAAACATCATCCGTAGCACCGTCAATTTGTTTTCCGTTTAAATCGATGGTTGCAATTAATTTGTCAATTTTTTTTGCTGATGCGTACATTGCCGCTTCCCAAATCTGACCTTCTTGCAACTCACCGTCTCCGTGTAAAGTGTAAACAAAACTATCATCGCCATTTAATTTTTTAGCTTCTGCTGTACCAATAGCAACACTCATTCCTTGTCCTAAAGAACCAGATGCTATTCTAATTCCTGGTAAACCTTCATGCGTGGTTGGATGTCCTTGCAAGCGAGTATCTAATTTTCTAAAAGATGCCAACTCACTCACAGGAAAATATCCTGAATGTGCCAAAACACTATAAAAAACAGGTGATATATGTCCGTTTGATAAAAAGAATACATCTTCTTCTTTTCCATCCATAGAAAAATCTGTAGAATGATTCATTACGTCTTGATATAAAACGGTTAAAAACTCTGCACATCCTAAAGAACCTCCTGGATGCCCCGATTGAACTGCGTGTACCATGCGTAAAATATCTCTACGAACTTGTTGAGTGAAATCTTGTAATTGTTGTGTTGTTGGCATTGTTGTTTGTTTAAATTATTTTAAATTTTGTCATTATAATCATAATCTCTTAAAAAAAAAAAACAGATTACCACGTCGTTAAAACTCCTCGTAATGACAACGTTTCATGTCATTTCGACGATAAGAGAAATCGCATTACTTCACGTAAAACCTTCTTTTCTTTTTTAAATATTCTTCTCAGAATGTGATTCCTCCACTTACGGTCGGAATGACAAATTAAGCAACAAAAATACTTTATTCAATAAGAATGAACAACGCATTTTTACGTTTTTTGTTTTTTCTTTTTAGCAGCAGGAAATAACACGTTGTTTAAAATTAATCGATACCCAGGAGAATTTGGATGCAATTCTAATTCGGTTTTTGGATCTCCTATTCGATGCTGATAATCTTCAGGATCATGACCGCCATAAAAGGTAAACATCCCTTTCCCTTTGGTTCCGTGTATGTAACGTGCTTCTCCGTTGGTTTTATTTTCTCCCATCACCAAAACGGTAGATTTTATAGTACTTCTATCAAAAGAGGTGGTTTGCCCCATAAATCCTTTGACTAATTGTGTATGATTTTGGCACAACATAGTAGGAACTTGATCCCATTTTGCCGAAAATTCTATCAACGAAAAATAATCTGATGTTTTGGGTATTTTACGTTTTCGTGTCATATCTATGGATGAAAACTCATAGGTAATCGGGTTTCGAATCAAACTAAAATCTTTAAAAGCAAAAGTCTTGTTAAAATCTATTTTCGATGGATAATTGGCTTCTGATGGGTCGCCATCAAACATCGATTCGCAAATATCTACGCCGTCTGCAGCCAAGGCAATATCAAAACTATCGGTTGCAGAACACATAGCAAACATAAATCCGCCACCAATTACATAATCTCTAATTTTTTTAGCTACCGCTCTTTTTTCTTCGGATACTTTGTTAAATCCTAGTTTTTTAGCTAATTTTTCGGCTTCTAATTTTCGTTGTACATACCAAGGTGCTGTTCTAAACGCTCCGTAAAACCGTCCGTATTGCCCTGTAAAATCTTCGTGATGCAAGTGCAACCATTCGTATAAAAGAAGTTTATCGTTTAAAACTTCTTCATCATAAATCACATCAAACGGAATTTCGGCATAGGTTAACACCATAGTTACAGCATCATCCCAAGGCATTTTATCTTTGGGCGAATACACTGCAATTTTTGGTGCTTTTTCTAAAGTAACTGCTTCCATATTTTTAGAAGGCGATGCAATTTCTTCTAAAATAATTGCTGCTTTGGCATCAGAAATAAGTTGATACGAAACACCTCTTATTTTACATTCTTTTTCAATAATTGGGTTGTTTTCAATTAAGAATGCGCCTCCATCATAATTAAGTAGCCATTTTGATTTTAATCCTGTTTGTAAAGAAAAATAGACAATTCCGTAGGCTTTTAAATGCTCTTTTTGATTGTCATGACTCATTGGGATATAGATAAATGATGCCCAAATGGAGTTGGTAATGAGTAAAAATGTGAGGATGGTTAGTGTTTTTTTCAAGTCGTCATTTTTTAAAGTAGAAAGCTACTTAAAAAAATTGTCTTTTTCATCTTTATTATTCATAAAATACAAGAATTTTATACATGAATTGTAAAGAAAAAAAGAAAACACCTTTTTCACTTATCGATTTCTTTTTAAGCCTATTTTTTTAATGCTTTAGAAGTGTATTTATGATATTTTCACTTTTGTTATCTTTAAGTTATCAAATCTCCAATAAATAGTCGTTTCGACTACGCTCAACGACCTATAATGAAGTGTTTTTGTCATTGCGAACGGGTAAATTTCTTTATTTTAGAGACCTCACAGGTTTTATTTATCCGCCGAAGGAGGAAAACCTGTGAGGTCTGAGTACTCAAATTTTGATTTTCAAAAGCTACATATGTTAAAGTGTTTTATCATATACTAAGCTGTATAGTAACAGGTTAGCGCGTTTTTTAATAAGATAGGTTCAGTAGTTCGTTTCGACTCGTTTCGACTACGCTCAACGACCTACGCTCAACGACCTACTTAAACTCTTCTAATGATTTTTCAATGTTATCATACACCTCAATCACTTGTTTTTGAATTACTTTGTACGCTAATTTTTTGGCTATTTTTTGATTGATTATAAACGATTTTTCTAATAATTCATCATCTTTTAATGCTTTTAAAATTTTATCAGCAATTTCTGATGCATCTTCTGGATTTTCAATTAAAAATCCGTTTTCTCCATCCACGATATAATCTTCGGTAGCACCACCTGGGTTTGATTGTATCGGAAAAGCCCCTAAAATAATAGCTTCTAATAAGGTGTTTGGTATTCCGTCTGAAATACTATTTCCAATCGCTATTTTTGCACTTCCAAATTTTGATAATAACTCTTCATGTGAAATTTCTTGATTTCTGGTAGAATATTGAATAGTAAGGTTGTGTTTTTTGTTGATTTCTTTAATCTTATCAACCACCATTTGATGTGCAGAGTACACATATATATCAAGATTTTTAACAGTGTCAGCAATTTTATCGATTGCATTTAAAATGGTTAATGCTCTTCCTGCCCAATGATGATATCCTTTTACTAAAATTAAATTTCTTTCGAAAACAGGTTTTATGTATTGCTGATAGTTTTCTAAATGATAACCTCCACCACCTGGAAATACAGGTTGTTCTTTTCCTATAAAGCCTAATTGTTTGGCTAATTTTATATCACGATGGTTATCCGTCCATAAAAAATTCACCTTTTGTAAAACCTTTTTAATTTTTTTATTGTGATTTTTATCTTTTTGATATAAATACAAATCACTTCCCCAAGAAAAATACGCCCATTTAAAATTAAATTGTTTTTTTG
>CAMZMA010000047.1 GCA_947311815.1 uncultured Flavobacteriaceae bacterium | reverse complement strand
TCTAATTCTGCCAATTCGGTTACTGTAATATCATCAATCGTTAAAGAAACCTCGATATCTAAACCATGTACTTCATCATGAGAAACACCCAAAACAGTTTGTAATTTGTGCTCATCATTAAAAAGGTTTTTAGTTTTTAAAACCAATACATCACCAACTTTAGCACCAACTATTTTTTTTAAATTCGTTTTTCCTTTGATGTCTTTTACTGCAAAAGTTGCTTTTTTATCGATTTCCTTTTCCTCGTTCACAAAAGTTGCGGTAACATTTGCTTCTTCTGTAACAGCATCTACCGCAGATATTTTACCGTAACGTGCTTGTAAATTAGCTACTTCTTTATCAATTAAACTATCATCTGCAACAATAGTATATTTGGTTACTTTCTTTTTTGCTTTTAAATCTACCGTAAATTCTGGCGCTAAACCTAGCTCAAACTCAAAAGAAAAAGCATCGTCTTCCCAATTAAAATTTTCGTTAATTCTAGGTAACGGATTTCCTAAAATTTCTAGTTTTTCTTCAACTAAAAACTTGTTTAAATTGTCTTGCAACAGTTTGTTAACCTCATCTATCATTACCGATTTACCATATTGTTTTTTTACCATTCCCATAGGCACATGCCCTTTTCTAAAACCAGGAATATTGGCTTTTTTACGATAATCGTTTAACACTTCTGTTACTTTTTCTTGATAATCTTCTGCTGTAATATCTACTTTTACAACTGCATTTAATGCATCTATGTTTTCTTTTGTAATATTCATTTGTTGAATCTTATTCTTTAAAATCGGGTGCAAAATTACTACTTTCTATCTTGATAACCAAGAATTAAGCAGTTTACTATGTATTCTTTTCTTCTTTTAATAACGAAAATAAAAACGACCTAAATACAGATAATAAAACACTGAATAATAGGGCGGTAAAAAATCCGCTTACATTAAAACCTGTAACTAAATTTCCTGCCAACAAGATAATTATTGCATTGATTACAAACAAAAACAAGCCTAATGTTACAATGGTTGCGGGTAAGGTAAAAAAGATTAAAAGCGGACGAACAAACATGTTTAGCAAAGAAATTACTGCGGCTACAATTACTGCTGTACCAAAATTACCAACTTTAATTCCTGGCAACAGGCTTGATAATAAAATTACTGCAACGGCAGTTAATAAAAGTTTTAAAAATATTTTCATTTTTCTGATTTTTTTAAATGATGAAATTTAAAGAGCAAATCTCGTTATCATCTAATCGAAAACTGTACCAAATAAAGAAAACTGCTTTTTTGTCAGTGTTGGTTGTTATTTTGTTCTTGTAGCTCTGTAGCTTTTCGTTCTAACTCTGCTTGAAATTCTTCCATTACAGGTTTTACGGTGCTTTCTGGTATTTCAGATACTTTTATATACAGCAAACCATCAACAGCATTGTTAAATTTCGGATCTACATTAAACGCCACCAAGCGTGCATTTTGTTTGATGTATTTTTTAATTAAAACAGGTACTCTTAAAACTCCTGGTTCTAACTCGTCAATAATTTTATCAAATTTTCTTAAATCTGCTTGCGTTTCATCAAAAACAAAATCTTTATCGGCATCTTTTAAGCGTACTTTAAATTCTTTTTTCGGCTGAATATACTGCGCTACATACGGATCATAATAATGAGATTTCATAAACTCGATCATTAATGATTTAGAAAATTCTGAAAATTGATTGCTAATACTTACGCCGCCCATTAAATATTTATAGGTAGGATACCGCAATGTTACATGAATTATTCCTTTCCAAAGCAAAAACAACGGCATGGGTTTTTGTTGATAGTTTTTAGACACAAACGCTCTTCCTAATTCCATCGTACTTTGCATCATCGAGTACAATTCTGGCTCAATTCTAAACAAAGTTTGAATGTAAAATCCGTTGATTCCGTATTTTTTAAAAATATCTTTTCCGAGTCCCATTCTATATGCTCCAGCCAATTCGTTTGCCGTTTTATCCCACAAAAATAAGTGGTAATAATACCTATCAAACTTATCTAAATCGATGGCTTTGTTGGTACCTTCGCCAACATCTCTAAAGGTAATTTCACGCAATCTACCAATTTCATGCAGTATGTTTGGTATTTCTTTGGCGTTAGCAAAATATACTTCGTAATTTTTACTGCCTAATAATCTTTTTCCGTCATCTCTTAATTTATCAATTTCTTTTATAAAAAGTGCGGTATTTTTTTGCGCAACAATTTTCTTTGCTTTCTTTAAATTTTTTAATTTTTGGGTCGATAAAATTTTAGGGTGTGCTTTTGCAAAAGGATTTGCAAGCATGTAGGTTTTTTTTCTGATAAACTCATAAAACGAAGGAATATCTTTGTATTCATCTTGCGCAGCAATAGTAATAGGTTTTCCTATTCTAACCTTAATAATTCGATGCTTTTGAGACAGTAATTCTGATGGTAATTTCGCGGTTCTAAACGTATCGCTAATATTAGAAAGCAGGTAAAATAGTTTACTGTTTTTTGCGTGAAAATAAATAGGAATTACAGGGACTTTTGCTTTTTTTATCAATTTCACAGCACCTTCTTCCCACGGTTTATCTACCATTAACTTCCCCTCTTTGTAGGTAGAAACTTCTCCTGCAGGAAAAATACCCAACGGTTTTCCTTCTCTTAAATGTACCAACGCATTTTTAATACCTGCAACACTAGATTGCGCATCCTTTCTGTTTTCAAAAGGATTTACAGGCATTACATAAGGTTTTAACGGAACAATTTTATGTAATAAAAAATTAGCAATTATCTTATAATCGTCTCTTTTTTCGAGCAACAATTTTAATAACAAAATACCATCTATTCCGCCTAAAGGATGATTAGAAATAGTAATAAAAGCCCCATCTTTTGGTATTCTTTTTAAATCTTCATCGGGTATTTCAAACTCTATTTTACAATCTTCTAAAACACCGTTTAAAAAAGCTAAATCGGTTTTATTTTTATTGTGATTGTAAATTTTATTCAATGCAGAAATACGTAGAACTTTGATAAGAATCCACCCAATAAAAGTTCCTATAAAGCCTAATTTTTCTACACCAATTACTTTGGCTATTTCTTTTGATGTTACTAAACCCATTCACTAAATTTTGAAATAACTACAAAGATACTATAAAAAAGGGAATGTTAAATTGGTGTTATTTGATGATTAACTGCAAGGTATTTCCTGTAATTTGTTTTACCAAAACCGTTCCTTTTTTCTCAATACTTTTCATTGCCTCTTTATTAAAATGACGGATGGTAAATAGGGTTACATCTTCTGTAAATGAGATATTAAAAGAGGCAGAAAGTGCTTTATAAAATTGATCGAATTGCTGATATTTATCTTCTAGACAAACCGAAAAACTGATGGCAGAATTCTGAATTAAATTTGTTTTTAATTTATATTGATGTAGTTTTTGAAAGATGAAACTAATATTATGTTCTACCATAAAAGAAAAATCTTTGGCAGCAATTGAGACCAAAATTTGATTATTCTTGACCACAAAACACGGAATTAAGGGTTCTAAATCGACTCCTTTACTCACTTTAGTTCCTGTTTTATCAGCATCTATAAAAGAACGAACATGCAACGGAATTCTTTTTTTTTCTAAAGGCTGTAATGTTTTGGGATGAATTACAGACGCCCCATAAAAAGCCATTTCAATAGCTTCTGCATAAGAAATTTGATGCAATAATTGTGTTTCTTTAAACGCTCTTGGGTCGGCATTTAAAACACCTACTACATCTTTCCAAATTGTTACGCTTTTTGCATCTAAACAATAAGCAAAAATTGCTGCGGTATAATCAGAACCTTCTCTACCTAAAGTAGTTGTATTATCATTATTCCCACCTAAAAAACCTTGAGTAATGTTAAGGGTAGAAGTGTCTAATTTATTTTGAATGATGTCTTCGGTCAACTCCCAATTTACTTTGGCATCTCTATAATTACTATCGGTTTTTATAAAATTTCTTACATCAATCCAGTTGTTTTTTATTCCGATTTTTTGAAAATAAGCACTCACAATTTTAGTTGACAACAACTCTCCGAAACCTACAATTTGATCGTATAAATAATTATAGTTTTGAGAAGTATTGGTTGCTAAAAAACCGCTTAACTCACCCAAAACGATGTTTACATCATTAAAAATAGCCTCCTTTTCATCAAACAAATCAATCATAATATTTTGATGAAACTCTTCAACAAAACTTAATGATTCTTCTAATGTATTTGTTTTTTGATAAAAAGCAGCTACAATATTTTCGAACGCATTGGTCATTTTACCCATGGCAGAAACAACAATTAAGGTGTTTTCTGCTCCTTCTTTTGCAACAATATTCGCAATGTTTCTAACTCCATCAGCATCTTTTACAGAAGTTCCTCCAAACTTAAATATCTTCATCTTAATTACGTTCAATAAATGTTTTTAAATTTTCTTCTCTCATGTGTACTACTTGCCAATCCTCTAAAATTGACGCTCCAGATTTTTTGTAAAACTCAATAGCATTTGTGTTCCAATCTAATACTTCCCAAGCCACTCTTTTGTAATTATTTTCAAAAGCATATTGTAAAACTGCTGTGTACAGTGCTTTACCTGCGCCAATGTTTCTTTTACTTTTAGTGACCAATAAATCTTCTAAATGTATTGCTTTTCCTTTCCAAGTAGAATACCGCTCATAAAACAAAGCCATCCCAATAATTACACCGTTTTCTTCTGCCACAAAAGTTTTAAATTTAGGCTGAAAAGAAAATCCATCTTCTTCTAAATCTTTGCTAGTAATTACTACTTCATTGGGTAATTTTTCGAAAACTGCCAACTCATTTATTAAGTTCATGACCGAATTCATATCACTTTTTTCGCCTTTTCTGACTATAAAACTCATCTGTAAAAATTTTAGGCAAAGGTACATTAAATAGCAATTTGTAAAAATTTGTATAAAATTAAAACGCATCTTCATTTTTTGTTCATTTTTGTTTCACGAAATCGTTGTAGTTCCTTAAAAAAATAGCATCTTTGTAGCACACAATTAAATTTTGCTATGAACAATAATCACATGACTCTTGGTGAGTTTATTATAGACAATCAAAAACATTTTAAATACTCCTCTGGCGAGTTTTCTCGATTAATAAACGCCATTCGATTGGCAGCAAAAGCCGTAAATCATGAAATTAGAAAAGCAGGTTTAGTAGATATTACAGGGGCTTCTGGCGATATAAACATTCAAGGAGAAACACAACAAAAACTAGATGTTTTAGCCAATGATTTGTTTAAACAAACCATTATAAATAGAGAAATTGTTTGCGGTATTGCAAGCGAAGAAGAAGATGATTTTGTAATTGTACACGGTAAAAACAAAGCAAACGACAACAAATACATTTTATTGATGGACCCTTTAGACGGTTCTTCTAATATTGATGTAAATGTTTCTGTTGGTACTATTTTTTCTATTTACAGACGTGTTTCGCCCGAAGGAACTCCTGTTACCGAAGAAGATTTTTTACAAAAAGGAAATCAACAAGTTGCGGCAGGTTATATTGCTTACGGAACTTCTACCATGTTGGTTTTTACTACAGGTAAAGGCGTAAACGGATTTACATTAAACCCTGCAATTGGTACATTTTATTTATCGAATCCGAATATGAAATTTCCTGATATTGGAAAAATTTACTCTATCAACGAAGGAAATTATGTGCATTTTCCAAAAGGCGTAAAAGAATACCTAAAATATTGTCAAGAAGAAAAAGAAAACAGACCTTACACTTCTAGATACATCGGTTCTTTAGTATCTGATTTTCATAGAAATATGATAAAAGGAGGTATTTATATCTATCCTACAAGCGCCATTGGACCAAAAGGAAAATTGCGTTTGTTATATGAATGCAATCCGATGGCTTTTATTGCTGAACAAGCTGGCGGAAAAGCATCTGACGGATATAAAAGAATTCTAGATTTAAAACCAACCGAATTACATCAAAGAGTTCCTTTTTTCTGCGGAAATACGCAAATGGTTGAAAAAACAGAAGAATTTATGAGTAAGTATCCTGAGGATGCAAACTACTAACTCATAACTTTTATTGATACTACTATCAATAATCAAAAAACGATTGTGTTGTAACTTCAAAAGATTTCAGCTAAATTTGTTGCAAATAACATCAGTATGATTACTGATATTCACTAAAAATTAATCATTAAAATATAAATTATGTCTTCTACATTAGCAAAATTAGGCTACGCTTATGATGCCTTAGAACCACATATTGATGCAAGAACGATGGAAATTCATCATACAAAACATCATAACGGATATACCAACAACTTAAACAATGCTATTGCAGGAACCGATTTAGACAACAAATCTATTGAAGATATTTTAACAAATATGGATATGAACAACGGCGCTGTTAGAAATAACGGTGGTGGTTTTTACAATCATTCCTTATTTTGGTCGGTAATGAATCCTGAAGGAAAAGGGCGTTTGTCTGGCGAATTAAAAGACGCTATTGAAGCTGAATTTGGTTCTGTAGATGCTTTTAAAGATGCCTTTGCAAAAGCTGCAGGAACTCGTTTTGGTTCTGGTTGGGCGTGGTTATGTGTACACAAAGGCGGTAAAGTTTCTGTGTGTTCTACACCAAATCAAGACAATCCGTTAATGCCTAATACAGGTTGTGATGGCACACCAATTTTAGGTTTAGACGTTTGGGAACACGCTTATTATTTAAACTACCAAAACAGAAGACCAGATTATGTACAAGCATTTTTTAATGTTATTAACTGGAATGAAGTAGAAAGACGTTACACTGAGGCGAAGTAATTTTCACTTTCATATATAAAAAAAGCACCCAAAAAATTGGGTGCTTTTTTTTATGTATAAATATGACCTAAACCTTATTCTGTAATTAATATTTTTTTAGAAAAAACAGTTTCGTTGGTTTTTACTTTTACAATATATACCGTAGCTGCTAATTTTTGAGTAGAAATTCTCATATTTTCTTTTTGATTACCTACAACCGACACAACTTCTTGACCCAATAAATTATACATTTTTACAGAAGTAATCGTATTATTTTGGGTTGTTTTTATCACCAATTCTTTGGCTTGCCCATCTTCGTAAAGTTGAACAGCATTTAACAACTCGTCGTCAACACCCAAAGTACTATTGGTAAAGGTGATATAAAAACGATCTTTGTATTCTCCTGCTGTAAGATCTAACGAAATAGAAGTGGCAGTATCTGTTAAATTGTAATATT